>NZ_DBNGMQ010000089.1:0-79545 GCF_057126245.1 Yeosuana sp.
CCCAATCACAAGAGCATCCTAGTTTTTTTAATTGTTCAAGAATAACACCACCATACTCATGTGTCCAAGCCCAAGCGTGTTTTAAAAACTCATCTCGTGACAAATCATTTTTGTCAATACCCTGCTCTTTAAGTTTCGCTACCACTTTTGCTTCAGTAGCAATGGAAGCATGATCAGTTCCAGGAACCCAACATGCATTTTTACCCTGTAAGCGTGCGCGACGTATTAAAACATCTTGAATGGTATTGTTAAGCATATGTCCCATATGCAGCACACCAGTAACATTTGGCGGCGGTATTACAATGGTATATGGTTCTCTTTCATCTGGCTCTGAATGAAAATAATTATGTGTCATCCAGTAATCATACCATTTATTTTCTACCTGACTTGCATCATATTTTGATGGAATTTGCATGCTTTGGAATAGTTTTTGAATTAATGTCCAAAAGTACTTATATTTCTTTTTCTGTGAAAACAAATTTTGGTATTGTCAAAAAAATTGATACCGATGAAAAATGTTAACAAACGTGTATTACGTCTAATATTTTTGCAGATTGTAGAAAAAGTACCTATGTTTACGAACACTTTAAAATTTTAATGATGAAACAATTAATTACTATTTTATTTATTGGTCTAATCAGTTTGTCTGTCAACGCACAAGACAAAACTGCTAAAATTAATTTTAAATCTGACACCATTGATTACGGTACTATAGAAAAAGGAGCTGACGGATTAAGAATATTTGAATTTACAAATAGCGGCGATGCACCTCTTATTGTATCAAGAGTAACGTCAAGCTGTGGCTGTACTGTTCCAAAATGGTCGAAAGAGCCAATTTTACCTGGAGCCACAGGAGAAATCCAAGTGAAATATGACACAAACAGAGTGAGCCCTATTAGAAAAACTATTACGGTTATTTCTAATGCAGACACACCGACAGTAGCCTTAAAAATAAAAGGAGAAGTTATAGATTCAAGTAAAGAAAGTGTTCTTGAAAAAAAAGGTAAAAGCCTTGTTGAACAATAAAAGAAACTTTTGATAACATTAAAAAGGACCTAAAACTAACATTGTTTGAGGTCTTTTTTATTGAAATACTTTTTCTAATTTAAAATAAACAGAAAATACTTTTTCGTTTCGTTGAATTGTAAGTTTTACCCTGGTTCCTTCTTTATCATAAAATTTATGCATTAAATTTTGTAATGTATATAAATGTGTTGATTTACCATTAATACTTAATATGATATCACCGAGCTCCAAGCCTGCTTTATCTGCTGGAGAATTTTCTCTAAGTTCTACAATAGAATAGGATGGCTTAAGAAAAAGTTTGTAGCTCGGGTCAAGAATAAATTTATTTATTTTATTAGTGTCTTCACTAATTAAGCCTTTATCATGACTCATCTTATAAACAACTTCTTTTATTACCCTAACGCCATCATGAGCTAATTCAATACCACTTTTATTATAACTAAATTCTTGTTTAAAAAAACTATTCTTTTTTAAAACAATAATGGCTTTCCGATAGTCAACTATTAAATTAAATCGTTTTAAAATACTTCCTGCCAAACTCCCATTTCTTGATTTAAATCGTTTTGCAAATGAAATTGAAGTAGAATCTGGAAAGGCAACATTTGCGTTTTTAAAGACAAACGAATTTAATGAAAATTCATCGATTTTAGAGCGTTTACCATAGACACTTCCACTTAATCCATGTCCCAAGAAGTCATTAAAAAATTTATTCCTGTGTTTTATTCCTAATTCTTGGTCTTCAAATAACCATAAGGCATCACTACCTCCCGAATCAATTAATAATTTCACCGGTATGGATTTTTCGTCAATTTTAACATGAGCGTTGAGGTAAGGTTTATTATTATAAAATTCTAAACTAAGAGTCTCGCACTTTTTACAATTCTTATATGTATAGTTTTCGGGCTCAGTTAACCTTATAATCTTCCTTGAATAATTAATTTCAACAATTAAATCCTTAAACAAATCATACCCAATAATCCCGTGAATAGGAGTACCTAATCTTGGAGTAAAATCAATTTTATCGTTAAATACTGCAAATAATTCATGATGAAATTTAACCGCATCCCCTAACCTGATAATATTGTTTTTTGACATTAGCGCTTCAACAGATTCCCCTTCACCTAATCCTCTTAGATAAATAGCTTCGGTATCCTTAATTTTTAATGAATCCGACATGCTCAAATAATTAAATAGAATCGTTTTACTTACGCCTGTATCTAATATAAAAGACAATTTAACATCATTAATTTCCACAGGAACAATGATTAAATTATTAATTAATTTGAAATGAATTTTTTCAGATTTTTTTAAATTTTGAACGACAAATTTATCTTGTGAAAAAACAAGAGAATTAAAACTTAAAAATAATATTAGAATGTGTAATACTTTATTCATATTATCAAGCATCAGTACTTTGCTTTATGAATTTACAAATCCTTTTTCCATTTGCTTTAATTATGCTTGTTTTTTAAATAAACTTTAAGATAATTTTCTCAACTTTGTATCTGAAAACAGATTAAAAATGCCGAAAATTTCGAAAAAAGGGCAATTAATGCCTCAATCACCCATAAGAAAGTTAGTACCTTATTCAGAACAAGCACAAAAAGAGGGTAAAACAGTATATTATTTAAATATTGGGCAACCCGATATAAAAACACCTCAGATCGCTTTAGATGCTGTTAAGGTGCATTCTTTGGATATATTAGCTTATACTAGGTCTGAAGGATCTGAAACATATAGAATTAAGATAGCTGATTATTATTCTAAAAACGACATTAACGTTACTCATGATAATATCATAGTAACCACCGGTGGAAGTGAAGCTTTACTTTTTGCTTTTGGAAGTATCATGGATATAGATGACGAAATTATTATTCCGGAACCATTTTATGCAAATTATAACGGATTTTCTACAGCTTCAAATATAAATATTGTTCCGGTTATCTCTAAAATAGAAGATAATTTTGCTTTGCCGCCTATAGAGGAATTTGAAAAGCTCATCACCCCAAAAACAAAGGCTATTTTAATATGCAATCCAGGTAATCCTACGGGTTATCTTTATTCTAAAGAAGAAATTAAAAAACTTGCCGACATTGTTAAAAAACATGATTTATTCTTAATTGCTGATGAAGTGTATAGAGAGTTTTGCTACGATGGAAACGCACATTATTCTATAATGCAAGAAGCTGGTTTAGAAGAATATGCTATCATGATTGATTCGGTTTCCAAACGATACAGTATGTGTGGAGCAAGGATTGGCTGTTTAGTTTCAAAAAATAAAGCAGTCATTCAAACGGTATTAAAATTTGCTCAAGCCAGATTAAGTCCGCCTACATATGCACAAATTGCCAGTGAAGCGGCACTCGAAACACCACAAAGTTATTTCGATGATGTTATTGAAGAATATGTAGAAAGGAGAAACATTTTGATTGCTGAGTTAAATAAAATTGATGGCGTGAAAGTCGCAAAACCTAAAGGCGCATTTTATTGCATTGTTGAGTTACCAATAAAAAATTCTGATGATTTTGCGCAATGGCTATTAGAGCATTTTGATGTTAACGGAGAAACCGTTATGGTGGCTCCTGCTGCAGGATTTTATTCAACACCAGGTGTTGGCCTAAACCAAATTAGAATTGCATACGTACTTAATAAAGAGAGTTTAATAAAAGCCGTGAATATTATTAAACAAGCTTTAAAAGTTTATAAAGATTAATGCATATTCATTATAACATATCTTTAAAACCATACAATACGTTTGGTATTGATGTCTTAGCTAAACAATTTATTTCGGTTTCAAGTATTTCTGAACTAAAAGACATTTTATCCCTAAAGAAATACCCAAACAAACTTATTTTAGGAGGCGGAAGTAATATGTTGCTAACTAAGAATCAAGACAAACTGGTTATTCATATCAATTTTAAGGGTATTGAAATTATTTCTCAAGACGATGATTTTGTTTTTGTCAAGGCCAATGCAGGGGAAAACTGGCATGAATTTGTATTATGGAGTATGGAACATGACTTTGGTGGTATTGAAAATTTATCATTAATACCAGGAAATGTTGGTACGTCACCAATACAAAATATTGGAGCCTATGGTGTTGAATTAAAAGACAACTTTGTTTCATGTGACGCGTTATCTGTAAGCACTTTAGAAATGTATACATTTACAAAATCTGATTGTCAATTTGGGTATAGAGATTCCATTTTTAAACAAAAAGAAAAGGGAAACTATATTATTACAAGTGTTATCTTTAAGTTTACAAAAAGAAACCACAATCTACATATTAACTACGGCACAATATCCTCCGAACTTGAATCAATGAATATTTTAAAACCAACTATTCAAGATGTTTCAAAAGTGGTCATTTCGATAAGAGAAAGTAAACTACCAAACCCCAAAGATATTGGCAATAGTGGCAGTTTCTTCAAAAATCCCATTATCACAAAAAAGCAATTTAATATTTTACTTCTAAATTTTCCTGATGCACCAAGTTACTCTGTTTCAGAAGATGAAATTAAAGTTCCCGCAGGTTGGCTCATAGAAAAAGCTGGCTTTAAAGGAAAACGTTTTGGAGACTATGGTGTTCATAAAAACCAAGCATTAGTATTGGTGAATTATGGTGAAGCAAAAGGCTCAGATATATTAAAACTCTCAGAATTAATACAAAATACGATTCAACGTATTTTTAATATTTTAATTGAGACTGAAGTAAATATCCTTTGATATAAAATAAATATCTAACTTTAAAGCTTTTAAGCTATATATTAAATTTATAATTTAAACATCACTCATCTTGATTTCACCAATAGAAAAAGAAATAGTCATCTTACTTGAAAGTGGAGATAAAAAAGCGATAACTTTATTATATGAGTATTATTCAGATGCTATTTACGGTGTTATTTTAAAGGTTATTTCAGATGAAGAAGTTGCGCAAGATGTGTTGCAGGAAAGCTTC
Organism: Yeosuana sp.; assembly: GCF_057126245.1. Lineage (NCBI taxonomy): Bacteria > Pseudomonadati > Bacteroidota > Flavobacteriia > Flavobacteriales > Flavobacteriaceae > Yeosuana > Yeosuana sp. The sequence goes on from NZ_DBNGMQ010000089.1 coordinate 4,985, forward strand.
GTTAAAATCTGGAAAAACTCAAAAAAATACGACGCAAGCAAAGCTAAATTATTTACTTGGTTATATCGTATAGCCTATAACACGGCTATTGACAAGGTTCGGTCTTTAAAAAACAAAACCAATAAAGAAGTCCAAATTGATATTTCTTCCGTATATAGAATAAAATCAAATGAATTAAATCAAGATGTTTTGGACATCCAAAAGCACCTAGGTACTTTAGATGAAAAATATCAAATTGTGATTAATGCTCTCTTTTTTGAAGGCATGACACAACAAGAAGCAAGTGAAGAATTAGATATTCCACTTGGAACCATAAAATCAAGATTAAAAATTGGATTACGTGAACTAAAAAAAATTTACAATCCTTAATAATAATAGTCATGAATGAAAAAATAACTACTTTTTTAAATTCTGGCCTCTTAGAAAAATATCTATTAGGAGAAACTTCTTCTGAAGAAACTCAATACATTGAAACGTTTATAGCGAGACATCCAGAAGTCGAGAACGCTTATAATACAATGCAATTTAACTTAGAGATTGTTGCTAAGCGTGATGCTGTAGAAGCTCCAAAAAGCATATTAAATGCCGTTTTAGAAGAACTAGATGAAACACCTGTAGTAAAATTAAACACTCAGGGGAAAAGCAAAAAATGGTATCAATATAGTATTGCTGCCAGTATTGTGGCTTTAATTTTTGCTGGACAAGCTTATGTTCTCCACGATAAAAATCAAAAACTTTCTGAAGAAAACCAAGTGGTTGTTGATGAAATTTTTGATTTAAGAAATGATATTGAAATGAACAACAGAAAGCTTGATGATGTTATGTATCAGTTTAAACAGCTTAACAACCCTGAAACATACAAATACATTATGCAGGGTAACAATAGAGCAAAAAACCTAAAAACGGTTGCTTACATTAACCCTAAAGAAAAAACATCTATGATTGATGTGGTTTCTTTACCACAATTACCTGAAGAACAATGCTACCAAATTTGGGCAGAATTGCAAGGTAAAATGGTAAGTTTAGGGATTTTAGATGAAACCGACAGACAACTTAGGGCTATTCCTTATACTGAGGATGCACTTGGTTTAAATATCACTATTGAACCTAAAGGAGGTAATACTATTGCTTCTTTAGAAAATTCGGTAGCAGAAATTCAATTAAAATAGATTAATAGCACTTACTAAAAAGCCTCATTTTAAATCTAAAATGAGGCTTTTTATTTTAAAATATTTCCGTATTTATTCTTTGTCGAAAAGTGATTTATGTATAAGACCAGCTGCAATCGCTCCAGTAATAGGCACTAACCAAAACAACCATAATTGACTGGTAAAATCGGTACCTACAAATAATGCTTGACTCGTTAATCTTGCTGGATTATCAGAGATATTTGTAATAGGAATACTAATTAAATGAATTAATGTTAAACCAAGACCAATAGCAATTGGAGCAAATCCCTTAGGAGCCCTTTCGTTTGTGCTTCCTCAAATGATTAATAGAAAAAATGCCGTTAATAAAAATTCGGCAACTAAAGCAGAAGTCATAGAATAACCTCTAGGTGACAATTCGCCATAACCATTAGATGCAAAACCTCCAATACTAACAAAATCAGACTTGCCAGATATTATTAGATATAAGGTTCCAGCAGCAGCTGCAATAGCAGCAATTAATTGAGCAAGAATATAACCCAATAAATCTTTTGCTTCAAATTTTCCATTAGTCCACAAACCTAGAGATACAGCAGGATTAAAATGCCCGCCAGAAATATGCCCTACCGCATAAGCCACAGTTAATACTGTAAGACCAAATGCCAACGCAACGCCAGCAAAACCTATTCCTAATTCAGAAAAAGCTGCTGCAAAAACAGCACTTCCGCAGCCTCCAAAAACAAGCCAAAAAGTTCCGATAAACTCTGTAAATAATTTTTTTATAAATTAAAAGTTAACGATTAGTTTAATAAATATAATAATTTTACTCATTTATACTCAAAAATATTTTGATTGTCACATTACATATCATTGCCCTTGTTGTGTAAGTTTTTTGTATAAAACCATTATCTTTGCATCAAAATTTTAATTACATGAAACTTCTATTAATAACAATTGCATTATTAGGGTTAGGAATCGCAGGAATTGCTATAAAAATCTGGGCTAAAAAAGATGGAAAATTTGCGGGAACCTGCGCTAGTCAAAATCCAGTATTAAACAAAAACGGTGAATCGTGTGGCTTTTGCGGAAAAACTCCAGACCAATTTAGCGATTGTAATGAACCACAACACGCTTCATAGTATATGACATTTCTTGACGTTGTATTCTACCTTTTTATTTTTGTAGTTAGTATTCAAGTCATATTTCATGTTTTTTTCTTTGGGAAATTTGCGTTTTTAAAACCAAAACAACAATCTGCAAGCAACCTTCCCATAAGTGTTATAATTTGCGCTAAAAATGAAGCAGACAATTTAAAAATATTTTTACCTTCAATCATTTCACAAGACTACCCGACTTTTGAAATTATTTTAATTAATGATGGTTCTAGAGACAAAACACTCAAGATGATGGAGTCTTTTGCTAGACAGTATGACCATATAAAAATTGTTAATGTAAAAAGCATTGAAGCGTTTTGGGGAAATAAAAAATACGCCTTAACGCTTGGCATTAAAGTAACTAAATATGAGCATCTCCTATTTACAGATGCGGATTGCGAGCCCGTCTCAAATCATTGGATATCAGAAATGAGTGCTTGTTTTAACAAAACTAAATCTATAGTTCTGGGTTATAGCCCTTATAAAAAAATCAAAAAATCGTTTCTTAATAAGCTTATAAGATTTGAAACCTTACAAACCGCTATAAATTATTTCTCATTCACCCAAATCGGATTACCTTATATGGGTGTTGGTAGAAATTTGGCTTATAAAAAAAGCGAATTTTTTAATGCTAATGGTTTTATTAGTCATATTGATGTTCTTTCTGGTGATGATGATTTGTTTATTAATCAGATTGCTACCAATAAAAATGTAGCCATTTGTTTTTCAAAAAATAGTTTTATTAAATCTTTACCTAAAACATCTTTTAAAACCTGGGTTGACCAGAAAAGAAGACATATTTCTACCGCAAACCATTATAAATTAAAACATAAAATATTATTAGCAATTCTTTACGCATCCCAGTTGCTTTTTTGGATACTTATGAGTATTCTACTTATAACTATATTTAAATGGCAAATTGTATTATCTCTTCTTCTCTTAAAGCTGATAATTTATTATGTAATTTTTGGCTATTCAGCTAAAAAACTAGGAGAAAAAGACCTGATTTTAACACTCCCTTTTTTAGAAATATTTTTAGTTATTACCCAATTAACTATCTTTATAAAGAATCTTATTTCAAAAGCAAATCATTGGAAATAAAAGAGGCTATTAAACGTGCAAAGCAAAACGATCAAAAAGCTTTTAATTACTTATTAGATACTTTTTGGGATGACGTTTATGGTTTTCAATTAAAACGAATTGAAAATGAAAGTGATGCCGAAGACATAACGATTCAAACATTTTCAAGAGCCTTCGATAAGATTGAAACGTTTGATGATAATTATACCTTTAAAACATGGCTTATAACTATTTCGAAAAATATTCACATTGACTTGTTAAGAAAAGATAAGAAAAAAATGTTACCTAAAAATTTGAATGATAACAAACATGCCTTTCAAATCTTAGATGAGTCTCCTTCTGCTGAAGATAAGCTAATTACAGAACAGAATTTAGCCAAACTACTTAGAGACATAAAAAAACTAAACCCTCACTATCAAGAAGTTATTAACTTAAGATACTTTCATGAATTGAGTTACAAAGAAATTTCAAAAGAGCTCGATCAACCTATAAATAATGTAAAAGTAAAATTATTACGAGCCAAAAAACTGTTGGCAGAAATTATTCAAAAGTCTTAAATGATAAACAAAATCAAAAACTTAGGTCCTGGTTTATTATTTGCAGGTGCAGCTATTGGTGTGTCACATTTAGTGCAATCAACGAGAGCAGGCGCTAATTTTGGTTTAGGTTTAATTTGGGCATTAGTACTCGTAAATTTATTTAAATATCCCTTTTTTCAATTTGGACCAAGATATGCTGCTGCTACAGGTGAAAGCTTACTTGATGGTTATAAAAAATTAGGCAAGGGTATTTTACTAACATATTTTATACTCAATATAGCGACTATGTTCACCATACAAACAGCCGTAACCATAGTAACGGCTGGATTAGCTTCTTCATTATTTGGTGATTTTATTAGTATTAAACTATGGACTATCGTTATTCTTGCTATTTGTTTTACACTATTAATTTTTGGAAAATACAAATTACTTGACCGACTAATGAAAGTTATTGTTCTAACTCTTACTGTTAGTACTATTATAGCGGTTAGTATGGCCTTTTCTAACAGTGCTAATTCCCTTTCAATGGAACTATTACTTCCAAAAAACAGCTTAGAAATAGCGTTTTTAATAGCCTTTATGGGTTGGATGCCAGCGCCTTTAGATGTGTCTGTTTGGCAATCGTTATGGGCTATAGAAAAAAATAAAAGCACCAACACATATAACCCAAAATCTGCCTTATTTGATTTTAATATTGGTTATATAAGTACCATCTTTATTGGTCTTGGGTTCTTATTATTAGGAGCTTTAGTCATGTTTAACAGCGGTGAAACATTTAGCGATTCTGCAGGTATTTTTTCAAATCAATTAATTAGCATGTACACAAAAAGTTTAGGTAGTTGGGCTTATTACATTATTGCCATAGCTGCGTTTACCACAATGTTTAGTACCACACTGACCACCTTAGATGCGTCACCAAGAGCTATGGAAAAATCTACCGAACTCCTTTTTAAAACATCCTCAAAACATGGTTATATGTTTTGGATTATTCTATTAACGCTTGGAACATTAAGCATCTTTTTCTTTTTAGCCTCTGAAATGGGAGTACTCATTAAAATAGCAACCATACTTTCATTTATGACGGCACCTTTTTATGCCATCATTAACTATAAACTCATATCAAGCCATCATACACCCAAAGATTGGCGCCCCTCCATTAAACTTCATATATTCAGTTGGTTAGGTATTATATTTTTAATAGGATTTAGCGTTTGGTATCTTACAACCTTATAGGAGTTGATTTAGAGAATACTTTGTATCTTTGTTGCTTTCTTTTTAAGCTATGAAAACAGAAACAATATCTAACATATTACCAGAACGCCAACCTAAACCAAAATGGCTTAGGGTTAAATTGCCTACAGGTAAAAAATACACAGAACTAAGAGGCTTAGTTGATAAATATAAACTCAATACTATTTGTACTTCGGGAAGTTGTCCTAATATGGGAGAATGTTGGGGGGAAGGTACCGCCACTTTCATGATTTTAGGAAATATTTGTACGCGCTCCTGTGGTTTTTGTGGTGTAAAAACGGGCCGTCCAGAAAGTATTGATTGGGATGAACCTGAAAAAGTAGCGCGTTCTATTAAACTCATGGAAATTAAACATGCCGTTTTAACCAGTGTTGATAGGGATGATTTAAAAGATATGGGTAGTATTATGTGGGCAGAAACTGTAAAGGCAGTGCGTAGAATGAATCCTGAAACAACCCTTGAAACCCTTATTCCAGATTTTCAAGGTATTGAACAACACATTGATAGAATTATTGATGTCGCTCCCGAAGTAGTGTCTCACAATATAGAAACGGTAAGACGTTTAACTCGTGAAGTTCGTATTCAAGCAAAATATGATAGAAGTCTCGGTGTTTTAAAATATTTAAAGCAACAAGGACAAAGAAGAACAAAATCTGGCATTATGTTAGGCCTTGGTGAAACAAGAGAAGAAGTGATTGAAACACTTCATGATTTAAAAGAGAATGATGTTGATATCGTAACTATTGGCCAGTATTTACAACCTAGTAAAAAACATTTACCTGTTCAAGATTTTGTTAATCCAGATCAGTTTAAAGAATATGAAGCGATTGGACTAGAGCTTGGTTTCCGACATGTTGAAAGTAGTGCACTGGTTCGTTCATCATACAGAGCGCAAAAACATATTCATTAATTATGATTAATGTTGCTATCAATGGATTTGGTAGGATTGGTCGTAGAGTTTTTAGATTACTTCAAAACAATGAAAACGTTCAAGTTGTTGTCATCAATGATCTTGCCAATGCCAAAACCCTAAGTCACCTGCTAAAGTATGATAGTATTCATGGTGTTTTAAATGCATCTGTATCGCATTCTGAAAATGAAATTTTAGTCAACAATGAATCTATTGACTTACTTAATCATTTGCATCCAAAAGATATTGATTGGTCTCCTTTTAAGGTTGATTTTGTTATAGAATCATCTGGAAAGTTTAAAACTCAATCAGACTTGCAGTATCATATTTTAAATGGTGGAAATCGCGTTATTTTGAGTGTACCTCCAATAGATGATAGCATAAAAACTATTGCTCTTGGGGTTAATGAAGACTCCCTAGATGGTTCTGAAAGCATTATTTCAATTGCATCATGCACAACAAACAATGCAGCACCAATGATTGATATTATTAATAAACTTTGTGGTATAAATCAAGCATATATCACAACGGTGCATTCATATACTACTGATCAAAGCTTACATGATCAACCTCATATAGATTTACGAAGAGCAAGAGCGGCAGGTCAATCCATCGTTCCTACAACAACAGGTGCTGCAAAGGCATTAACGAAAATTTTCCCTGAACTTTCAAATGTTATAGGTGGCTGTGGCATTAGAGTTCCTGTAGCAAACGGGTCCTTAACAGATATAACTTTTAATGTAAAACAAACCGTTACTATTATGGAAATAAATAATGACTTTAAACTTGCCTCAGAAAACCACTATAAAGGCATTTTAGAATATACTGAAGATCCAATTGTCTCTATTGATATTGTTGGAAATAGACATTCCTGCGTATTTGATTCTCAAATGACGTCTGTGATTGGAAATATGGTAAAAATCATTGGTTGGTATGATAATGAAACTGGATATTCACAAAGAATTATTGATTTATTGTGCAATTTATCGGAAAAAAGATACGGTTTATCGTAAAAATAATTATATTTGTCGATAATAGTGAAATAAAATGACCCCGACTAATAAATACCTACTAGCTATTTTTATGTTGTTGACTCTCAGTGTGTCATCACAAAACACTATTGAGCAAGATCCTGAAATTCTTAAAAACACCATAAATTATCGTATTACCCAGTCAGAATATGATATTGATAATTTTAATTATTTTGAAGCTCAAAAAAAGCTAGATGAAGCTTTAAAAATAGCTGAAAGCATAGGTGATAAAAAAAGTATAGGTTTGATTTATTCTAAAAAGGGGAAACTTCAACTTACTATAGAAGACCTAAACGAAGCCATCGTTTCTATTAATAAAGCAATTGAGGTTCAACGATTTGAAAAAGACAATGCTAATCTTGGTAATTCTTACAAAACATTTGGTGACATTTATAGAAGTAAAAAGAATTACAATCAAGCTATCGATTACTACATTTCTGCAAAAACTCTTTTTGAGCAGGAACAACTTAACAACAATTTAGCAGACGTATTATTACGCGAAGCAGAAACCTATTTTTATCTAAAAAATTACAGTAAAGCCAGAACTTTAATTGAACAGTCTCTCGGTTTAGCTAAGCGATTTGAATTACATAAAGTTGAAAGTAGTGCGCTTATAAATCACGGAAAAGTATATAATATTTTAGGAGATAATGAAAAAGCTCTTTCGTATGCAAAAGAAGGTTTAGAAATAGCAAAAGCTAATAATTATGATGAAATTCTTAATGAAGGTTATTTGGTCTTAAGCAATATTACTGAAAGCACTGGCAATTATTCTCTTTCAAATCAATACCTAAAAAGTCACTTAAAACTGTCCGATTCATTAAGAAGAATAAAAAGAGAAAATTTATCTGCAGAAAAAAAATATCAGTTTTTAATGAATGACCAAATTGAAAACAACAAAAAGCAAGAAGAAGAATTAGAAGAAGCCAAAAGTAAGAATGATTTAAGCACATTAATCTCCATATTAAGTGTCGCATTAATTACCATACTCTCATTATTAACCTTGTCTCTTTACAAAAACAACAATATAAGACTCAAAACCAACAATATGCTCCACAAAAAAAATTCGGAGCTTATTGTAGCTAAAGAAAAGGCAGAATTAGCCTCTAAAACTAAAGCTAATTTCTTGTCAACAGTAACTCACGAATTACGTACACCGTTATACGCCGTAACAGGTTTAAGTAGTATGTTGTTAGAAGAAAATCCTAGACCAGAACAGATTCAGCATTTAAAATCGCTAAAATTTTCAGGTGATTATCTTTTAACCTTTATAAATGATATTTTACAAATTAATAAAATTGAAGCTAATAAAGTTGAAATAGAACCAGAAACGTTCAACTTAAAAAAGAAAATAAACAATATTATTCTTGCTTTAAATAACTCTGCCGAGGATAATAATACAAAACTTCATTTAGAATATGAAAAAGGCTTACCACAGAATTTCATTGCAGACCAATTAAAAATATCACAAATATTAATTAACCTTATTGGAAACTCTATTAAGTTTACCAAAGACGGAGATATATGGATTAGGGTTTCTAAAATTAACGAAGAAAATGATATTTACAATCTACGTTTTGAAGTTGAAGATAATGGTATAGGAATAAGCCAAGAGAAACAAGAAAATATGTTTGAAAGTTTCTCTCAAGGGTCTATTCAAATTAATCGAAAATATGGTGGTACCGGTTTAGGCTTATCAATTGTAAAAGGATTAATAGATATTTTAAAAGGAAAAATTTATCTAAAAAGTGAATTAGATAAAGGAAGTTCTTTCTTTTTTGAAATTCCTTTAAAATATACTACGCAAGAAGAGGTTAAAGAAACTAAAAAACCTCAATTCAACGAGACTAAGGAGTTAGATTTAACAAAAGTTAAAGTGCTTGTGGTTGAAGACAATAAAATCAACCAAATGATTACTAAAAAAATACTTACTAAAATGCAACTTAGTTGTGATGTTGTTGATAATGGAGAGTCTGCCGTTGATATGGTTAAAACAAATAACTATAATCTTGTTTTAATGGATATTCATATGCCGGGAATAAGTGGTATTGAGGCAACCAAAATCATTAGAACATTCGACAAAGAACTTACCATTTTCGCATTAACCGCCGTTACTATTGAAGATAAAATGAAAGAGTTTGATGAAGCTGGTTTTACAGACATTATTCCAAAACCATTTAAGCAAGAAGAGTTTGAAAAGAAACTATTCAATGCACTTTCTAAAAATAAAACTACGATTTAGACTTAATAAATGCTTTTATTAAATCATTAAACTTACTAGCATCACTTATATTAACCTTGATTGGTAAATAGAATAGCTTTTCTTTTAATGAAGAGAATTTTTGCAGTCTCATAAAATCTTTTTCGGTAGTTATAATAAGTTCCTTTTTAGTTAAATTTTCAATATCATTTTCTGTAAAATCATAATGATCCTTAAAGTTTAAATGTTCAAATTTAAGCTGTTTTCTTTTCAAAAAAGCGACTAAGGGTTTTGCATTAGCGATACCAGTAACTAAAGTAAAATCCTTAAAAGACTCGAGAGGTTTACTAGAATTAAATGACAGCACTTTATCAGTATAATCAATACTACTAAAAAAAACACTTTGATGTTTTAATGGATTTATTTGTTTAATAATGTTATCCTTTTCAATAGTACTTAAATCAGTTGGACATTTAGTAATAATAATAATATTAGCGCGTACTGCACCGCTAATGGGCTCTCTTAAATTACCCGCTGGCAACAAAAAATCTTTTGTGAAGATATCATTATAAGTAGATAAAAGAATATTAAGCCCAGCCTTAACGCTTCTGTGCTGAAACGCATCATCCAGTAAGACTACTTCTAGAGATTTATTAATGGCTTTTAATGTATTTATACCATTAACTCTGTGAGCATCAACTGCTACAAGAATATTTTTATTAAATTTTGAATAAAATTGAAAAGGCTCATCACCTAAAGTCTCTGCGGAAGATTTATCGGTTGCCAATTGAAACCCTTTTGTTTTTCTTTTATAACCTCTACTTAATGTTGCTAAACTGTAATCATCTTTAAGTAGTTGTATTAAATACTCAATCATGGGCGTTTTTCCAGTGCCTCCAACACTCAAATTACCAACACAAATTACCGGGAAATCAAAAGAAATAGATTTCTTTATTCCTATATCATAACATGTATTACGCATCCAAGTTACTGCATAATACAAAGGAACTAATGGAAATAATAATTTTCTATAAAACTTCACAGGAATAAAATCTAATTTCGGATAATCTATAAAACACAAAGTAAAGATTATTTTTTTAAAAGCTATACCTTCATTGGTTGAAAATAAAATGCAACAGTTCACGTCAAATATTTTTATCTTTGATGGAAAACATATGCAATATGATTATTCAAGACGTTATTAAACATTTAGAAGATTTTGCTCCTCTGGCTTATGCTGAAGATTTTGATAATGTGGGCTTATTAGTTGGCGATAAAAAGGCTAAGTTAACAGGTGTTTTAGTAACCTTAGATACACTTGAAAATATTGTTGACGAAGCCATTCAAGAAAACTGCAATCTCATTGTAAGTTTTCATCCCATTATTTTTAAAGGTTTAAAAAAAATAACAGGGAAAACATATGTTGAGCGTGTTGTTTTAAAAGCCATTCAAAATAACATAGCGATATATGCCATACATACAGCTTTAGACAACGCACTTAAAGGTGTTAACGATGGTATCTGTAACCAATTGGAATTAATAAATAAGCAAATTCTCATTCCACAAATAGCAACTATAAAAAAACTAACCACGTTTGTCCCTAAAGAAGAAGCGGAATCGTTAAGAACTGCTCTTTTCGCAGCTGGAGCGGGTAATATTGGTAATTATTCAAATTGTAGTTTTAATACTGATGGCATTGGGACTTTTAACGGTAATGCCCAATCGTCACCAACAAAAGGAGAAAAAGGTAAAACTCATAAGGAAGAAGAAACACAAATAACAATTACCTATCCAAAACATTTAGAATCAAATATCTTACATACACTATTTAAAACACATTCATACGAAGAAGTTGCTTATGAAGTAACCACACTTGAAAATAAAAACCAACATAGAGGAATGGGAATGGTTGGAGAGCTGAAAGAACCCATGGATGAAATAACCTTTTTAAACTATTTAAAATCTAAAATGAATACGCCTCACATCAGACACTCTGCGCTATTGGGTAAACCCATAAAAAAAGTAGCCGTCTTAGGTGGCTCTGGAAGTTTCGCTATTGAAGCAGCTAAAGCATGTGGTGCTCAAATATTTATCACGGCCGATTTAAAATACCATGACTTTTTTACTGCCGAAAACAACATTATTTTAGCAGATGTTGGACATTTTGAAAGTGAACAATTCACAAAAAATATTTTAGTAGCATTTCTTACGAAAAAAATTACTAATTTTGCAGTCGTTTTATCAAAGACACATACCAATCCTGTTAAGTATTTTTAAAGTATGACAAAAAAGAAAGAAGTAACTGTTGAAGAGCGTTTAAGAGCTTTATACGATTTACAATTAATAGACTCTCGTATAGACGAAATAAGAAATGTGAGAGGAGAACTTCCTTTAGAAGTTCGTGATTTAGAAGATGAAGTTGCTGGGCTAAACATTAGATTAGAAAAATTAGTCTCTAGTTTAGATGTTACTGATAATGAAATTATTTCAAAGAAAAATTTAATTGAAGAAGCTAAAGCTTTAATTAAAAAATACAACGAGCAACAAAAAAACGTTAGAAATAATAGAGAATTTGATTCTTTAACTAAAGAAATTGAATTTCAGGAATTAGAAATTGAATTAGCTGAAAAGCATATTAAAGAATTCAGAGTTCAAATCGAGCAGAAGAATGAAGTTATAACAGAAACTAAAGAACGTTTAAAAGAACGTGAAAATCATTTGAAGCACAAAAAAAATGAACTTGACGCTATTCTAGCTGAAACTGAAAAAGAAGAAGATGCTTTAATTGCTAAATCTGATGATTACAAGCAAAAAATTGAAGAGCGTTTAGTTGCTGCTTATACAAGAATTCGTAATAATGTAAAAAACGGATTAGCTGTTGTACCTATTGAAAGAGGTGCTTCTGGTGGTTCTTTCTTTACGATTCCGCCACAAGTTCAAGTTGAAATTGCTTCAAGAAAGAAAATAATTACTGATGAGCATAGTGGTAGAATTTTAGTTGATGGAATTTTAGCTAATGAACAAAAAGAAAAAATGGCAAAGTTTTTCTCTAAACTATAATTCATTTTAAAATATAGTCTAAAAGCCTTCAAGATATTGAAGGCTTTTTTTATTTAATAAAACTTTCACATTAATTAACTTAAGGATTCATTATTTTGCTCGTCTATTATTAAAAAATTGTATATCATGAAAAAATTAGTTTCTCTATTTATAATTACCCTTTTATTTAGTTGTCAAAATTCGGCCCAAACAAACAAAGATCAAGAAGCCGTTATTAATGCTAAACCCGTTGAAGTTTCTTTGAAAGACGGTAAAGCCAGAGCTTATTTTGCAAGTGGCTGCTTTTGGTGCGTTGAAGCTATTTACGAAAGCATAAAAGGTGTTGATGAAGTAATAAATGGCTACTCTGGAGGACACACCAAAAACCCGACTTACGAAGCAAGTAATACGGGCAGAACTGGGCATGCCGAAGCAGTTGAAATAATTTACGATCCAGAAATCATAAGTTTCTCTACGCTTATTGATGTCTATTTTGGTTCACAAAATCCACTTCAAGTCAATGGTCAAGGACCAGATCGAGGCTCACAGTATCGTTCTATTATATTTTATCAAAACGACGAACAAAAACAGATTATAGAATCAAAAAAAGTTGCCTTATCTAAAAAACTTAATGCAGACATTGCTGCTGAAATTTATCCGTTTCAAAAATTTTGGAAAGCAGAAGAGTACCATCAAAACTATGAAAAGTTACATCCAGAAAATCGATATGTACAAGGAGTTTCAATACCTAGGTTAAATAGATTTAAATCTAAGTTCCCCGAATTACTTAAAGAAAACCATTAAAACTTGGTCGCTTTTAATGTAAATATTAGAGGGTATAATTGATTTTTTGTAGTGTACATACCTGATTTTGTTTTTACTAAATCTGGTAATACGTTATAAGGACTTTCATTAAATTCTTTTAAATATTCAATATGTAATCCTGCCTCAGTTAAAGCAGATACGAGTTCACCCAATCCATGATTCCAACCATACTCCTTACTTATCATTTTTGATTCTTGACTAGCATAGGTTCCTTCATATTCTTGATAAATCACCTCATCTTGCATATAACCAAATTTCATAATGGGTCGTTCTTCTAAATAATCAAACATCCAAACAATGGGATGAAATTCAGCAATAAAAAATGTGCCTCCTTTTTTTAAACGTTCAGAAATCATTTGCCCCCAAGGTTTCAAATCAGGCAACCAACCAATAACACCATAACTTGTAAAAACAATATCGAACGTATCTTTCACATACTTTGAAGTTTCTAATACATTGCAACAAAAAAATTGTGCATCAAGTTTCAATTCTTTATTTAATTCCTGTGCCAAATTAATTCCTTCATCACTAATATCAACAGCTGTACACGTCGCTCCCATCCTGCTCCAACTTAAGGTGTCTTGTCCAAAATGGCATTGCAAATGCAATAACGATTTTCCCATAACGGCTCCTAAGGCCTCAAGCTCGTAATTCATTAATGATGATTTCCCTTTTTTGAAAGCTTCCAAATCATACATCTCACTCTTGGCATGTACTTTGACCTTTTGGTTCCAAGTTGCTTTATTGATTTTAAAATAATTTTTATTAGAATTCATGTTCAAATTATATCTTTACAAAAACCTAAATTATGAAAAATTTCATTTACGCATTAGCTATCGTATTCATCGCTGTTTCATGTAAAGAAAATAAAAAATCCGATGCCACCCAAACACCTCTAAGTGTTGCTGAAAAAATAGCCAATGCGAATGGATTTAAACACTGGAAATATGTATCTGAAATAGACTTCACTTTTAATGTAGACAGAGATAGCACCCATTTTGAACGCTCATGGAATTGGAAACTAAAAACTAGTGACGTGACATTAATCTCTGGAAAAGACACCATTTTATACAACCGAAAATCTGTTGATAGCCTCTCATTAAATGCAGACAAAGGCTTTATTAACGATAAATTTTGGTTACTAGCTCCGTTTCAATTGGTTTGGGACAAAGGCACAAACATTTCCGAACCTAGCCTTGAAGAAGCCCCAATAAGCAAACAGCAGTTAAACAAAATAACGCTGACCTACCCTAGGGATGGTGGCTATACACCAGGTGATGCCTATGATTTTTATTATGGTAATGATTTTTTAGTCAAAGAATGGATTTATAGAAAGGGAAATTCTAAAGACCCTTCAATAATCACGTCATGGGAGAATTATGAAGATTTTAATGGATTAAAAATCGCAAAAGAACACAAAAAACCTGAAGGAAACTGGAAGCTTTATTTTTCTAATATTCAAATTAAATTCAACTAATTGTTATAAAAAATTAACAAGAATTTAAACATCTTAAATTAATCTGTAAGTTGTATCTAAGGCATAAATTTTTCGTCCTTTGCATCTAAATCTAAAAAAACCTCCGTTAAATAACTGAAGCATTTTATTTAATTTCATTAAAAACTATCCTTTAAAAGCTTCTTTTACATGCGTTCCATCACAATAGGGCTTATTAGTGGATAATCCACACCTACAAAATGCCGTTGTTTTATTTTTAGTCTCTTTAGTTCCATCTTTATGAGAAATATTTAAGGTACCATAAATCAATAAGGGTCCGTTTTCCATAACCTCTACTTTGGTTTCTAAAACACCAAAAGATTTATCTTTTTCATCATTCATATAAAAACTTAAAGCTCCGGAAGGACATGCCTTTACTTGATTAACCAAAGCATCCGTTTTAGCTGCATCAATCTTTATCCAAGGTTTGTCTTTGGGTTGAAAAACATGTGGTAAACCCTTAACACAAATAGCTGAATGTATGCATTTATGGGATTCCCAAACAATAGTTACCTCATCATTTGTATATTCTTTTACGTTACTCATACTAATATTTTTAAATAAATATACAAAAAAGTGAATACTACCATAACTAATATTTTTTGGCTTTCTTTCTAACTTTAGAATTCCTATTTTTGAGAAACGCTAAAACAATTCACTTTGTCAAACTATCAATTAGGTCTGGAATTCGCTAAGAATCAAGACCAAAATGACACCATATCATCTTATAGAAATCAATTTTATATTCCAAAAGACCAAACAGGTAATGATTTGATTTATATGACAGGAAACTCCCTCGGACTACAACCAAAAAGGACAAAAGAATATATCAACCAAGAACTTGAAGATTGGGCGAACTTAGGTGTAGAAGGACATACAGATGCTAAAAACCCATGGTTAAAATATCATGAATATTTAACAGAAAACATGGCTCATATTGTTGGTGCCAAACCCATAGAAGTAGTTGTAATGAATACCTTAACAGCAAATTTACATTTCATGATGGTTTCATTTTACAAACCAAAAGCAAAACGATATAAAATTCTTATTGAAGCCGATGCATTTCCTTCTGATAAATATGCTGTTGAATCCCAACTAAGGCATCACGGATACAATGATAAAGAAGGGGTAATTCTTTGGAAAGCAAGAAAAAGTGAAGAACTAGCCAGGTTTGAAGATTTAGAAACTATTGTAGAAACTCAAGGTGAAGAAATTGCCTTAATTATGATTGGAGGTGTCAATTATTACACTGGTCAGTTTTTTGATTTAAAGCGCATCACTGAATTAGGTCATAAACATGGCTGCATGGTTGGTTTTGACTGCGCTCATGGTGCTGGTAACGTTGAACTCAACTTACATGATTCTGGAGCCGATTTTGCAGTTTGGTGTACTTATAAATATCTAAATTCCGGTCCAGGTAGTTTAGCAGGATGCTTTGTACATGAGCGACATGCTTATAAAAAAGATTTGAATAGGTTTACCGGTTGGTGGAGTCATAATAAAGAAACCCGCTTTAGAATGCGTGATGAATTTGACCAACTTCCAGGTGCCGAAGGTTGGCAACTTAGTAATCCTCCTGTTTTGTCTATGGCTGCCATTAAGGCATCTTTAGATATGTTTAATGAAGTTGGCATTAAAAAACTAACTGAAAAATCTAAAAAGCTAACAGGTTATTTTGAGTTTTTAATTAACGAACTTAATAATAAAAATATCAAAATTATTACTCCCGAAAATCCAAAGGAACGTGGTTGCCAACTATCTATTCAAGTAAAAAATGCAAACAAATCACTGCATCAAAAATTAACTCAAGCTGGTGTGATTAGTGATTGGCGTGAGCCTGATGTGATTCGTTGTGCCCCTACACCTTTTTACAATTCATTTCAAGACGTACATCATTTGGTGGAACGCTTAAAAATCATTTTAAATGGATAGACAACAAAACATACTCATTATTGGCGCAGGACTTTGTGGGTCCCTACTGGCCTTGCGTTTAGGACAGCGAGGCTACAATGTAACCGTTATGGAAAAACGTCCCGATTTGCGTCAAGTTGAAATTAGTGCAGGTCGATCCATAAATCTAGCATTTTCTGACAGAGGCATTAAAGCCATGCGATTAGTTGGCATGGAAGAAAAAGCTAAAGCACTTTGTATCCCAATGAATGGACGAATGATTCATGACACAAAAGGGAATACGTTTTTATCTAATTATAGCGGAAGAGATTACGAATATATCAATTCTATTTCTCGAGGCGACCTAAACGCCTTACTATTAGATGAGGCCGAGACACATGAAAATGTAAACATATTCTTTAACCGAAAATGTAAATCTATTGATTTTGAAAATACAACCGCTCTTTTTTATGACTATCACTCAAAAAAAGATTTTGTAGAGGATGCCGATGTCATTATTGCCACTGATGGTGCTGGATCTATTTTAAGAAAAAGTTACTATTTAGCTAAAAAGTTTTTATTCAGTTTTTCTCAAGATTATTTAACGCATGGTTATAAAGAACTATCGATTTATCCAACAAAAGATGGTGACTATAAAACATATAAAAATGCCTTACATATTTGGCCAAGAGGTGATTTCATGGTTATTGCATTACCAAATTTAGATGGCAGTTTTACTGTCACTTTGTTTTTAAGTTATAATGAAGGTGAATACAATTTCGACAATTTAACTAATCCTGAGATGGTCACTGAATTCTTCAAAAAAGAATTTCCAGATGCCCTTGAGTTAATGCCAAACTTAGTTGATGACTTTTTTAAAAATCCAACGTCACCACTTGGCACTGTAAAATGCTCGCCATGGCATTTTAAAGGAAACACCTTACTTATGGGAGATTCTGCTCATGCTATTGTTCCGTTTTACGGTCAGGGCATGAATGCGTCTTTTGAAGACATTGTTGAATTTGATGCTGTTTTAGATCAACATAAAAAACCAAGTTCAAAAAGTGATTGGGAAGCCATATTTAAATCCTATGAACAAACCCGAAAAAAAGATACCGATGCCATTGCAGATCTAGCTATCGATAACTTTCATGAAATGAAAGAACATGTTAACAATGACTTGTTTAGAAAAAAACGTGATTTAGAAATGGCTTTAGAAAAGAATTTTCCAAGAGAATATTCATCAAAATATTCTCTTGTGACGTTTAATGAGCATATTGGTTATAGAGAAGCTATGCTTAAAGGACGAGCACAAGACAAAGCTATTTTAAATATGTTAGCTGATGGTGATATTTTGACTACGACTGATATCACAGAAAAAGAATTAAAAACTATCTTAGACAAAGTAAAAACTGAAACCGAAGCTATTCTTGAGGATGACAGAATTGCTGGATTAAAATAAGAAACTATGAGCGATAAAAAAACGGTAACACCTAGAGGAGCTTATCCACATACCAAACGTGTTGGTGATTTTATTTTTGTATCTGGAACCAGTTCTCGTCGTGTGGACAACTCCATTGCTGGCGTTGATATTATTGATGATATGGGAACCAAACGCTTAAATGTTGAAGTTCAAACTCGCGAAGTACTATTAAATATAGAAAAGAATTTGGCTAAAGAAGGCGCTAGCTTAAAAGATGTCGTTGACGTAACCTCCTTTTTAGTAAACATGAATGATTTTGCAGGATATAATAAAGCCTATGCCGAATTTTTTAATGCTGAAACCGGGCCATCACGCACAACGGTAGCCGTACACCAATTACCCCATCCAGATTTGGTGATAGAAATCAAGGTAATGGCTTATAAGAAAAGAGATTAAAAAAAATAAGAACTTAGAGATGAGATTTATAATCTTTATTCTTTTCTCGAACATCTTTTATCTGGAAATGAAATGAATATAAAAAACTACATCAACGGAAACTTTCACGATCCAGAATCGAATGATTGGTTAGATAACTTTTGTCCTGCCAATGGAGAAATCTACAGTCAACTTCCAAATTCTTCGAAAGAAGATGTAGAAAATGCTTATATCGCGGCCCAATCAGCGTTTCCAAGTTGGTCGCAAACTACTTTAGAAGAACGCAGTAGAATCTTAATTAGGATTTCAGAATTGTTAGAAGCTAACTTACAACGATTTGCAGAAGCAGAAAGTAAAGATAATGGCAAACCCATTAGCCTAGCAAAAGCTATTGACATTCCAAGAGCCGCCAGTAACTTTCGTTTTTTCGGAAATGCCATTACACAGTTCTCAAGTGAAAGTCACGAAAGTATTGGTCTGCAAGCCATAAATTATACCTTACGTCAACCAATTGGAGTCGTTGGCTGTATTTCACCATGGAATTTACCGCTTTATTTATTTACTTGGAAAATTGCACCCGCGATAGTCGCAGGAAATTGTGTCGTTGCAAAACCTAGTGAAATAACACCCATGACCGCTTTCCTCTTAGGTGATATTTGCAATCAAGCAGGCCTACCGAAAGGTGTTTTAAATATAGTGCACGGATTAGGAACAACAACTGGTCAAGCCATAATTGAACATCCTGATATTAAAGCAATTTCGTTTACAGGAGGAACAGTAACAGGTGCACACATTGCAAAAGTAGCAGCACCTATGTTTAAAAAATTATCGTTAGAGCTTGGTGGGAAAAACCCAAACATCATTTTTGCAGATTGCGATTATGAAGATATGTTGGAGACTACCATACGTTCTTCTTTTTCTAATCAAGGTCAGATTTGTTTATGTGGCAGTCGCATTTTTGTTGAGTCATCTTTGTATGTCACATTTAAAAATGATTTTATAACTAAAGTTAAACAACTTAAAGTAGGGCATCCATCTGAAAATGATACCAATATTGGCGCTTTAGTTTCAAAATCTCATTTAGAAAAAGTGATGCAGTATATCGAGATTGCTAAAAAAGAAAACGCAACCATTTTATGTGGTGGAAACCAAGTTAAAGTCGAAGGTTTCGAAAATGGTTATTATTTAGAACCTACAGTCATTGAAATTACTACTGATGAATGCATAATAAATCAAGAGGAAATTTTTGGTCCAGTAGTCACCATTATGCCTTTTAATACTGAAGATGAAGTACTTCAAATGGCCAACAAAGTAAAATATGGCTTATCTGCTACGCTTTGGACCAACGATTTAAAACGAACCATGCGTATAAGTAACCAAGTACAAGCTGGAATTGTTTGGGTAAATACATGGATGCTTCGTGATTTAAGAACACCGTTTGGTGGCATAAAAGCATCAGGTGTTGGCAGAGAAGGAGGCTTTGAGGCTTTGCGGTTTTTTACTGAAGCGAAAAATGTATGTTTAAAATATTAAAAAACAATCAAGATTAACGAATTTAGAAAAAGACAAAATTTTAAGTCTTGCTTCTCTAATCTAACATGAATTATCTATTATATAAAATAAAATGAATTTAAACTTAAAAAATAAAAACGCTTTAGTTTGCGGAAGCACAGCAGGCATTGGAAAAGCAACGGCTATTGCTTTGGCCAATGAAGGCGCTAAAGTCACCTTAGTTGCCAGAAATAGAGAAAAATTAAAGCAGTTATTAACTGAATTACCTGATAGCAAAAACCATAGTTATATCGTAGCCGATTTTTCAAAACCTAGAGACCTGCAAGAACAAGTCATAAAATGTATTGAAAAAGATCATGGCTTTCATATACTAGTAAATAATACAGGCGGGCCAAGAAGTGGAGACATTTTAAACGCCAGTTTAGAAGAGTTTGATAATGCCTTTACACAACACTTAAAATGCAATCATGTATTAGCACAAGCGGTCATTCCGTTTATGAAAAAAGAAGGTTTTGGTAGAATTGTGAATATTATTTCAACATCTGTTAAAGAACCCATTCCTGGTTTAGGTGTTAGTAATACAATAAGAGGTGCCGTTGGAAACTGGAGTAAAACCCTATCTATAGAATTAGGTCCTTTTGGTATTACCGTAAATAATATTTTACCGGGATTTACTGAAACCGATCGACTCAATGAAATTATTAAAATTAAGGCTAATGGTGCAGAAACCTCTATTGAAGAGATGACTGAGATTATGAAAAATTATTGTCCTGCAAAACGGTTTGCCAAACCAGAAGAAACAGCCAATGCCATTATGTTTTTGGCAAGTGAAGCCGCCGGATATATTAATGGAATTAACCTCCCTGTTGATGGTGGACGAACAAAAAGTTTGTAACTTTATATCAAAATCATGCGTGAAGGATTGAAGCAAGCTACCGTGTAGCGCGGAAAGCCTGACCCAAAGGGGCACGCCTTAAAAATAGCAACCTATGAGTAAATTAGTTTCGCCTTTAAATTTTAAAGCTTGGATTGAGGAAAATAGACATCTACTAAAACCGCCAGTAGGCAATAAAGTAGTTTGGAAAGATGGTGAATTTATTGTTATGGTTGTTGGTGGTCCCAATAGCAGAAAGGATTATCACTATAATGAAACACCTGAATTTTTCTATCAAGTAGAAGGTGATATTGTTTTAAAAATAATTGATAATGGCACTCCTAAAGATGTACATATAAATGAAGGTGATATTTATTTATTGCCACCAAAAGTACCACATTCGCCACAGCGTGGTGCGAATACAGTTGGATTAGTAATTGAATACAAACGTCCTGAAGGTATGCGCGATGCACTACTTTGGTTTTGTGAACATTGTGTTACCAAATTATATGAAGAAGATTTTACCATAAAAAATATTGAAACCGATATGCCCAAGATTTTTGATAGATACTACGGTGATTTAGACAAACGAACCTGCCCGAATTGCGGAGAAATCATGGATCCCCCGAGAAAAGTAAAAATTGATTAAATTTTTATGACACCTAAACTTCGTATTAACGGCCATTCGCATTTATTACCTTATCCAGAGGAAATTCCAGATTTCATGAAAGAAAAAGGAATTTTTTGGGTGGATAAAGATCGAAAATTCATGCTTCAAAAAGATTGGAGTCGCCCTGTAACAGACTCTAGTTTCTTTTTACATGAAAAATTAGAATGGATGGAACGTTTTAAGATAGATCATGCGGTTGTTTTAAACTTATCTCAGCTATATGGTAATGGTTTACGTGTCGAGGAAATGAAGCAAGCTTTGCGTTTTCAAAATGATTTTAATGCACAAATTCAGCATAACAACCCAAGTAAGTTTACCTGCGGTTTTGTAGTACATCCTGGTTTTGTAAGAAGTGCTTGTTGGGAAATAGAACGTTGTGTAGAAACCCATGGGATGCAATTATTATGTTTGCCTACCCATTTCATGGATACCATTGGTACCTGGCGTTGTATTTTTGATGAAGAAAATGAACCCATTTTTGAGCTTGCTAATAAATACAATCTGGCCGTAGAGATTCATCCTTATGATGGCGAAAAATTCATAAAACTTGAAAACACCTCTTGGCGTTTTCATTTGATTTGGATGCTGGCACAGTGTGCCGACGCTTATCACTTTTTAACTTTAAACGGCTACCAAGAAAGGTACCCTAATATGCGTACCTGTTTTGCTCATGGCGGACAATTAGCTCAAATTAATTTAGGAAGACGTATTCAAGGGTTTGACGGAAGACCCGATTTGTTTGAAGGAAAGCATCACCCAAGAAAAGCGGTTGGGCATAAAAATATCTTTTTTGATACTTTGGTTCATGACACTGGTTCATTAGAATTATTAATTAAAAACCAAGGTGCTAAACAAGTTATTATGGGATTAGATGATCCCTATCCACTAGGTGAAATGGAGAGTATCAAACAATCATCTTATCCAGGAAAAATATTAGATCTTGCCATGGAACAAAAAATTATTACTGAAACAGAACGGGATGCTATTTGGGAAAACAATGTGATTCAATGGTTGTGTGGTGAAGATGAAAACGCAAAACAAAAATTAATTAAAAGAATTCTTTCCTAGTGCATTTTTTACCTGAAGCTTTAGACGACTATATCGTAAATCATTCTGAAGAGGAACCAGAATTATTACAACAATTAACGCGCGAAACTTACCAAAAGATTTTGCAGCCTATTATGCTTAGCGGGCCTTACCAAGGTCGGGTGTTAAGTATGATTTCTAAATTGAAGCAGCCTAAAACTATCTTAGAATTAGGAACCTTTACAGGATATGCTACACTCTGTTTGGCCGAAGGCCTACAAAAAGAAGGCGAAATTCACACCATTGATATTAAGGAAGAATTATTAGATTTTCAACGCAAATATTTCGATAAATCTTTATATGGTTCTCAAATTATTCAACATTTAGGCAATGCGTTAGACATTATTCCAACACTTGACAAAACGTTTGATTTAGTTTTTATTGATGCCGATAAACCTAATTACGTAAAATATTTTAAATTAATTATAGACAAGATAAATACTGGTGGCATTATTTTATCTGATAATGTGCTTTGGCACGGAAAGGTTGTTAACCCCTTAGACCCAAAAGACAAATCAACAAAAACTGTTTTAGAATTTAATACACTTTTAAAAGAAGATCCTAGAATAGAAACTGTTGTTTTACCTATTAGAGATGGTTTAACAATTAGTAGGAAAAAATAATATCTACAATTTTCGTTTTACCGACCCGGTAAAATCACCAATATCGTCCTTAACCCTTTTTAATTCGTCACTGATGTCTTTGGTTATACTGGTATCAATACCATTTTTTTCAGCACTTTTTGTAATCTCACTTTTTATGTCATTGGTGGCATCTTTAAGGGTTCTCATGCCTTTTCCCAATCCGCGAGCTATTTCCGGTATCTTATCTGCACCAAATACCATCACTACAATAAACAGTATAAACGCTATTTCCGCACCGCTAATAAATAAGAATGTAGCTTGTTGTATCATCATACAAATATAGTGAGTGTTTTATGAGAATAAAAAAAAGCCGACTATAAATAATCAGCTTCATGTGTTAATGTTTAAAATTTAATTTTTTACTTTGTCTTTAAACCTATCAAAATCACTTTGTGTCATTTGTTTTGGCCAAGAGTTATTGGAGGTATCAATATCAGCTGTTTCTAAATCTGGATCCACAACAATACTTACAATTTCTTTTTCTGACGCTATTGTTTTACTAACTTGACTATCATTTAATCTCCAAATTTGAGCTGGATATGTTTCCCTGCTTTTTGTACCGTCGGTATAGGTATATTCAACAATAATAGGCATTACTAATCCCCCTGGTTTATCAAAAGTGACACTATAAAAATATTTAGGATTTTTGATAGCCTTTCGTTCCTCTTGTGTAAAATTATCCATTATATATTCCTTTAAACTTAAAGAAGCTTCAGTTGGACTTTTACCACGCATACTTTCTTCAAAATCTTCACTTCCTTCTTCTACTAAATACACAAAGTCGTCTGCATTCATACCATAATATCTTGCTATTCTTTTACCATATTCATTTGTTTTAGACGATACATAATATTTTTTTACTTCTTTAACACCTATATCAACCCAATCGGTTGTATAAAACCATCCTCTCCAAAACCAATCTAAATCAAAAGCCGATGCATCTTCCATCGTTCTAAAGAAATCTTCAGGTGTTGGGTGTTTAAACATCCAACGATAGGCATATTCTCTAAACGCATAATCAAACAAATCACGTCCCATAACAGTTTCTCGCAAAATATTTAAAGCCGTAGCAGGTTTTCCATAAGCGTTATTTCCAAAATCATAAACATTTAACCCTTTGGTCATTATGGGCGCAATAAAATCTTGATTCCCGCCCATGTAACGTGTAATCATTCTTGCAGGACCGCGATCTGAAGGAAAAGTTTTATGTTGTGGAGACAAAGCTGCTGGATATTTTTTTCCAAAATCTTGCTCTGCCACATACTGTACAAAGGTATTTAAACCTTCATCCATCCATGTCCACTGACGTTCATCACTATTAATAATCATTGGAAAAAAGTTATGACCTACTTCATGTATAATAACACCCATCATACCATATTTAGTTCTATCACTATAAGTTCCATCAGGTTTTGGTCTTCCGTAATTATAGCAAATCATGGGATATTCCATTCCCATAGGTGCGTGCACTGAAATAGCTTTGTGGTAGGGATAATTAAAGGTCATTCTTGAATAAGAAATTAAGGTACTAGCCACTGTTTTAGTTGACCAATCTTCCCAAAGTGGATTACCTTCTTTTGAATATAATGATACCGCCATAACATCTTTATCACCAATTTTAACAGCCATCATATCCCAAATAAACTTTCTTGAGGTTGCAAAACCAAAATCACGAACGTTTTGCGCTGAAAGTTTCCAAGTCTTTTTTTGTGTGCTCTTTTGTTTCTCAATCACTTCGGCTTCTGCCTGCGTTACAATTTTTACAGGTTCATCATACGATTTTTTAGCTTTTTCATAACGCTTCATCATATCTTTTGTAAACACATCTTTTCTGTTAACAAGGTAACCAGTACCATCTAATATATGATCTGCTGGAACTGTTATATTAACATCAAAATCACCAAATGTAAGTGCAAATTCATCACGTCCCCAAAATTGAGAGTTCTGCCAACCTTCAACATCACTATAAACAGCCATTCTTGGATAGAATTGAGCCATCACGTAGATTCTGTTATCATTTTCAGGAAAATATTCATAGCCAGAACGACCGCCATCTTTTACATGGTCATTTATATTATACCACCACTTTATAAAAAATGAAAATTGCTCCCCAGTCTTTAATGGCGCAGGTAATTCTATACGCATCATGGTTCTGTTAATCATGTGCTCTAAATTAGCCCCTTTAGTGTCTTTAACTTCAAGTATGTTAAAGCCACCATCAAAAGGTTCTTTCATGTATGAATTCACAAAACTTGAAGCCGAGTTCGCAGACCTATAACCACTTCCTTCTATAAGAGGAGTTTTTGAATCATTTGCTCTCATATTTTGATCGAGCTGTACCCAAAGGTATTTTAATTCGTCTGGAGAATTATTGCTATATGTTATGGTTTCACCGCCATATAATTTCGCATTTACATCATCTATTTCAATATCCATTTTATAGTCAGCTTGTTGCTGATAATAAGCAGGTCCAGGCGCACCAGAAGCAGACCTAAACATGTTTGGTGTTGAAAACTCATCATATAACTGTTTAAACTTATTGTTATTTGTATGACCTGTTTTTGGTTTTGTTTTTTCTTGATCTTGAGCTAGTATACCTCCTGAAATAAGAAAAAAAGATAGAAGGTAAAAAATAGTTTTTTTCATTGCAAATTTTAAATTAACGTATCTATTTATATTATTTATGAATAATTCTATACATAAATAGACAAAAAGTCTTCTAAAATAATCAATTATCAAGTCGAATTATGATTTTTAATTAAAATTTAACATCGCTATTTTATTGCTTTGATTTAATAAAAAACTTTTTTGTTTAGAGTTGATTTTTGTTTTAATCATATTTTGTTGATTATCAAATAAATCGAACAAAATTTGATTTGAAATTTCTATAGAATTAATATTTTTAACGTTTTCAATTTCAAGGTAGCATTGTACAACATCAATATCATATTCTTTGCCTATAAAATTAAGAGTCATATTTTTTTCATTAATAGTAACTCGCATCTTATTTTTTAAATACTGTTCTATATACTCATTAACATCTTTTGATTCGTTTTTTACCAATAACTCTAATTTGTCATCATATCGTTCACGTAAAACTTTTTCAAAATCATCTATAAATATGCGTGTTATAATTTGAACAGACTGTTTTTCTTTTATATAGTTTATCTGGGTGATACTTATATAGTATTTATGGAATCCGGTAAATGCAAATAAAGGAATGAATGCTAATAAAAGTATTATTATAATTTTTTTCATCTTGTATTATAGTGCCAAAATATTTCTTAAAAGTAACTTGTTTTAATGTTTCAAAAAGCATTCCAAAAAAAGATTAATCTTCAGAGATTTTTAAATTCTCTTGATACTGCCTATATTTCATTCTTAAAAATATGAGTATTTTAAAATCGCTTTGGTTTTTACAATAGGTAATAAAGTTTTCATCATCGGCACAGAAATAAAAAAAGTCTGATTTTAAATTGTTATCTAACTGATTTGACATGAAAAAATCTTTTGCTAATCGTCCTTTTATGCTTTGCATCAAGGCTTCCTTTTCTTCCGTCTCAACTCTGTTTTTCAACATTTTTGTTCTACCTGAAATTCCATTTAAAATGGGATTTAATGGTAATCCTCCACTTAGAACACCCAAAAGCATTTTTGGTTTAAACGCTCCAGCTTCACTTAATCTCCTTTCACTTTGCGTCGCAATTTTACCTGTATAACCTGGGATGCCAACATCATAAAAATTTATGGGCGGTTGGCCTTCAGTAGTATTAATGTCTAAGAGTAAATTTCCTGTTAAAACTTTACCTACTAATACTTCATCTAATTCATTAATCTGTTCTTCCAAATTAACGCTTAGCCCTTTTAAACGTATAATCGTTTCATTAACTATTATTGTTTTTAGTTTGTGCTGTATGGACGAAAATTGCAAGGTATCATTAAGCTTCGCTTTAATTGTAAACTCGCCATTAACATCTGATATTGTAAAAACCTGAGCCGTCTTATTGATGACATTTATATTTTCAACATTAAGGCTGCTTTCGACTTTACCCTGAATTTTAACTGATTGAGAATTTGAGGTTTGAAGATAAAACCCGATCAAGAGAAATACAATGAACCTAATTTTTAACATCTCTCAAGCTTAAAAACAAAGTTCTTTGTTGTATTAAAAACTCTATAAGTTGCATCTCATTCTCTTTATTTAACAACTCATTTTTTATGCCTTTTTCCTCTAAAAAAGCTGTAAAAGCATCTACTTTTTGAAACGGAATATGAAATGTTTTACTTAAATATTCATGAGAATACATATCAACTAATACCTTTTGTTGTGGCTCTTGGTTAAACTGGTCTATTTTGGTTGTTCTTTTTTTAGGGTTAATAAACAACTTAAATATTTCTCCCAGATTAAATCCGTTATAATATTGCCCTTTATTTACGGTTGCATTGTAGGCATCTCCTATTGCTTGATTATCAAAAACTCTATCATCATTATACTCATAGGTCATATTCATATTTCCCATGTCTAATTCGATAACTGGAATGATTTTCACATTCTTAATATCATCGGCGATATTTCCTGAAAGTCCCGAGGATAAAACAACAGCATCTAGCTGATTAATCTGTTCAACTAAATAAATTTTTAATGATTTTGTCTTTATAACGTCTTCGTCAAAAACGACTGACATAGCATTAAATTGAAGTGCTGAAATCTCAATACGGTCATTTAATGACGCTTTTATAACAAATTCTCCTTTATAGTTGGTTATAGTACCTGTATTGGAAGATGTGTTAAAAACAGTCACACCTTCAACATCTTGGTTTTCTGAAAGAATGATTCCGCTAATTTCTATACGCTGAACATCCTGACCCCAAAACGTGGTTACAAAAAATGTAAACAATAAAAAAAGTATAAGTTTCTTCACATGCACATCTTAAAGATATAAAGAACGTACATCAAATCTTAAATAAAATAAAACTGGTATTTAAAGTTCTGTTAAAGTAAACAACTTCTTTCATAAGTAAACTACTTAATTTTTGTTTAGAAATCGCAAACTTTTATTATAAATAACTTCTAACAATTCCATTTCTTTTCCATAATTAAGCAAAGAGACATCGAAATTCTCACTTTCAACGAACCTAATAAATTCTTCAACGCGATGTTCTGGAATATTAAAATTATCAGTCAAGAACTCAGACCCGTAAAAGTATTTTATAGATTCTATAGGAACCTCTGGAATTCCGGTTTCCTTTTTATCTTTAACTTCAGACCTAAATAAAGGCAATAACAATTGATCTACGACATTAACAATATTGAGACCATTAATCATTCTTTGTCGTTGGGAATTCATCGTGTTATTACTTACACCCGATTTGTAATCAATATCATTATATGGCTGATCGTCATTGGCCATACTGAAATATAGATTATTTAACTTTGGATTGAAAGCTTCGGTACGTTTAATTTGTACTTCTAAACTCTTAGACAATCTGTTTCCTGTTATAAAAATTTCGTCGAGTTTATTAATTTCCTCAATCAAAAATATTTTCATTTTTTTCGATTCCAGAATCACTTCATTAATTTGAAAATTAATGTTTTGAAACTGTAACGCACTTACTTCAATTGAATCATTTAACGTAACTAATAGAGAAAACTCACCTTTTTCGTTTGTAACGGTCCCTTTATTAGATGATTTGTTAAAAACAGTTATACCAAAAAGATCTTCACCTTCCACAATTACTTTACCTTTAACCTCGATTGGTTTCAAATCTTGTGAAAGAACTTGCAACCCAGTTAAAAGCATCAATAAGATTATAAAATTTTTCATAGTTATTTTTTGTTTAAAAATAATCTTTAAAAAATTATTTGATTTATTAATTTGATATAATCTTTTGTTAAATTGTACAATTATATTTTTGTTTAAAAAAACAACTATGAAAAATATGATTATTGCGAGTACGTCTACCACTCACGGAAGCGATTATTTACAATACATTTTAGAAGAGTTAAACCTGTTTTTTAAAAACATAAACACGATTCTTTTTATCCCTTATGCAAGACCCGGAGGTATATCGCATGATGAATATACGAATAAAGCCAAAGATGCTTTTTTAAAGATAGATAAAATCGTTATGGGAATTCATACGTTTGAAAACCCAATATTAGCTATTGAGCAGTCTGAAGCTATTTTTGTTGGCGGAGGCAATACGTTTGTATTATTAAATCAACTATACAAGCATAATTTGTTTTCTGTTTTAAAGGAAACTATAAATCATGGAATTCCTTATCTAGGCACAAGTGCTGGAAGTAATATTTGTGGACTCACTATAAAAAACACAAATGACATGCCTATTGTATATCCTCCAAATTTCAATGCATTAGGTATGGTTCCTTTTAACTTAAATCCGCATTATTTAGATCCTGATACCACTTTAAAACATATGGGAGAAACTAGAGAAACCCGTATTAAAGAATTTCATAGTTATAATACACAACCTGTAATTGGGTTGAGAGAAGGTAGTTGGTTATTAGTTAAAGGTAATTCTATTACATTAAAAGGCGAATTACCAGCTCGTATTTTTGAATATCAAAAAACACCTTACGAAGTAACACCTGAAACTGAACTAAATACTTTAAAATAAGAAAGTTCCATCTAATTGATGAAACTTCTTGAGCGGGAGACCAGGTTCGAACTGGCGACATTCAGCTTGGAAGGCTGACGCTCTACCAACTGAGCTACTCCCGCAATTCTCAAACAAAAATACTTATATCAAAATTGATTTACAGGAAAAAACATCGCTTCTTCGAGAAAGGATAGCTTAAAATTTGACGGTTATAATTGAAATAAAACTTATGTGACAGGTAATTAACAACATAAGTATTAAATTATGGTGTCTCACATCTCTTTAATTTTAAATAATTTAATTTTTAAAAGAAATCATATTTAATCTATATTCATATATTCATACTATATTATAAAGTTTAGTGTTTTTATTTGTTGTCATTTGAACTTTTATGAGAAGAAGATACTTTAAGGTAAAATTATTTGTAGGAACAGCTATCGCTGTTTTTGCAGTCATAAAATATTGCGCTAGCACAGAAATAAACCCTTACACGGGTAAGGAACAGCACATTTCATTATCTGAAGATCAAGAAATAGCCATTGGCTTGCAAAGCGCTCCACAAATGAAACAACAATACGGGGGCTTTATACCAAAACGAAAGATATCAAGAATTTCTTGATCAAATAGAACAAAAACTAGTTGAAAATAGCGTAGCAATAGAAACTGGCTACCAATATGACTTTCACTTGCTAGCAGATGAAAACACCATAAATGCCTTTGCACTTCCAGGCGGACACATATTTATTACTTATGCCCTATTTTCTAAATTACAAAATGAAGATCAACTAGCTGGTGTTATTGGTCATGAAATTGGTCATGTAGTTGGAAGACATTCAGCAGACAGAATGTCTAAACAAGGCTTGACAGAAGGTTTATTAAACGGTGTTGCCGTTGCCCTAGATCCTAATACTGCTCAAGGTGCAGCCGCTATTGCTAGTATAATTAATATGAAATACGGCAGAGAAGACGAACTCGAAAGTGACGATTTAGGAGTACTTTTTATGATGAATGCTGGTTATAATCCTGAAGAAATGATGGGCGTTATGAAAATTCTTAAATCTGCTGCTGGGGATAATTCAGTTCCTGAGTTTCAAAGTACGCATCCAGATCCTGAAAATAGAATTGAGAAAATTAAAGAAGCAATCATTAAGTACAAAAACAAATAAGCATAAAAAAAAGTCTTGAATGACAAGACCTTTTTAATTTGAGTGACTAATTCAAATAAATATAAAATAAACTAATTATTTTTTTAATGCTTCTTTTATGATTTTAACCGCTTCGTGAGCGTTTGAAGCTTGAGCATATTTTAACGCTGTTAATTCTTGATGAGATTTCGCTTTTAAATCCGCTCCTTTAGAAATTAGAAGTTTTAAAATTTCTGTTCTGTTGTACCTTGCGGCATACATTGCAGGAGTCATCCCATTAGATGTTTCATTAACATCCATACCTAGTTCAATGAGTTTTGTTACGGTCTCCAAATCTCCTTTAGCTATAGAAACACAAAAAGGGCTTACTTTAAAATCAGTTACAGTAGTATGATTATCTATTGAACTGTCAACAGACTTGTTAGCATTAACTGTTAAAACTGCAAAACATAATGCGATTGCTGAAATAATGATTGTTTTTTTCATGATGAAAGATTTTAATTTGATTATGGATTTTGATTATGGATTTTGATTATTGATTTTGATTATTGATTCGTTTCTTGATATATTAAAAGACGAATAAAATCCGTTAGTGTTACAGAAAAATTTCATTATAACATATTTTTAACTTTTATTTAATCCATTTAACACACTATTAAATTTTAACATTCGTAACAACGCCGGTATTAAAATATAGATTCATAAAGTCTTTACATGGGTTATCTTACCAAACTTCGTTATCTTTACAACCTAATTAAATTACTTTAAAAATGAACAAAAAAACCATATTAATGATTCTTGATGGATGGGGCAAATCACCAGATCCTAAAGTTTCTGCTATTGATAATGCAAACACACCTTATATTGATTCTTTATATACAAAATTCCCTAACGCTTCTTTAAGAACTGATGGGTTACATGTTGGTTTACCTGAAGGTCAAATGGGTAATAGTGAAGTAGGACACATGAATCTTGGAGCAGGAAGAATTGTTTATCAAGACCTTGTTAAAGTCAACCTTGCCGTAGAAAATAAAACATTAAATAATGAAGAAGTATTAGTTAATGCTTTTAAGTATGCAAAAGAGAACAATAAGGATGTTCATTTTTTGGGATTGCTTAGTGATGGTGGCGTACATTCACATATTAACCATTTATTTGGCTTATTAGAAGCTGCTAATGAATTTGGTTTAACGACCTCTTATGTTCATGCTTTTACTGATGGTCGTGATGTTGACCCAAAATCTGGTTATGGCTTTTTAACTGCACTAGAAGAACAACTAGAAAAAACAAATAGCAAACTTGCTACTGTAACAGGTCGCTACTACGCCATGGATAGAGATAAACGATGGGAACGTGTTAAACTTGCCTATGATGGTATGGTAAATGGTAATGGTGAGTTTTCAACTAATATAACAGAATCTATTGAGTCTCATTACAAAAATGACATCACTGATGAATTTATAAAACCAATTGTTATGGTTGACAAAAACAATAAACCACTTACAACCATAAAAGATGGTGACGTTGTTATATTTTTCAACTTTAGAACAGATAGAGGTCGTGAATTAACCGAGGCGTTATCTCAAAAAGATTTTCATGAGCAGAACATGCATAAATTAAACTTACATTATGTTACGCTTACTAATTATGATGACAGTTTTAAAAATATTAATGTCGTTTTTAATAAAGATAATTTAACTGAAACTCTAGGAGAAATTTTAGAAAAACATCACAAAAAACAGATAAGAATAGCCGAAACAGAAAAATATCCTCACGTAACATTTTTCTTTTCAGGCGGACAGGAAACACCTTTTGAAGGCGAAACTCGTATTTTAAGAAACTCTCCAAAAGTCGCTACTTACGATTTACAACCAGAAATGAGTGCTTACGAATTGAAAGACGCTTTAGTGCCCGAATTACAAAAAGGGGACGTAGATTTTGTGTGTCTCAATTTTGCTAACGGAGATATGGTTGGTCACACTGGTGTTATGGAAGCTGCCATTAAAGCTTGTGAAGCCGTTGACGCATGTGTAAAAGAGGTTATCACAGCTGCACTTGAAAATGATTATACCACGATTTTAATTGCAGACCATGGTAATTGCGAAACTATGATTAATCCAGATGGCTCACCAAATACAGCACATACTACAAACCCGGTTCCTGTAATTTTAATTGATAAAGAATTAAAACATATAGATGATGGCGTTTTAGGTGATATCGCACCAACTATCCTAAAATTAATGGGTATAGAACAACCAAAAGCGATGACTAGACATTCGTTAATTTAAGGATAAAAAAAAATATTTATTGTACATTTACACCATCCAAATGTAAATGTACAATGAATTTAAACGACAAGCTTATTATTGCAGTCGACTTTGATGGAACTATTGTTGAAGATGCTTATCCGAATATAGGTAAGCCAATGCTATTTGCTTTTGAAACCTTAAAAAAACTACAAGAAGAAGGTCATAGACTTATTTTATGGACGTATAGATGTGGGTATCAATTGGACGAAGCCGTTAAATTTTGCGAAAAAAACGGTATCTTTTTTTACGCTGTTAATAAAAGTTTTCCTGAAGAAACCTACGAAACTGATAGAAGTAGAAAAATTCATGCTGATTTATTCATTGACGATAGAAATATTGGCGGTTTTATAGGTTGGGGTGAAGTTTATCAAATGCTTATTGGTACCGTTGGAAGCATTCCAATGGAAAAGAAAAAGAAAGGATTATTTGATTTTTTTAAGTAAAATATGAAATCTATATTAATTCAAAGTATGCTTTGTCAATACTTTCTCTGTGCATAGGATGCGCAATATTTACTAAGGCTTTCACTCTACCTTTAATTGTTTTACCATATAAATCAGCAATACCATATTCCGTAATAACGTAATGAACATGTGCCCTTGTCGTTACAATTCCTGCCCCCGGTTTTAATGAAGGTACAATTCTGCTAACCCCATTTTTAGTTATTGATGGTAATGCAA
This sequence comes from Yeosuana sp., assembly GCF_057126245.1. Classification (NCBI taxonomy): domain Bacteria; kingdom Pseudomonadati; phylum Bacteroidota; class Flavobacteriia; order Flavobacteriales; family Flavobacteriaceae; genus Yeosuana; species Yeosuana sp. Next base: position 38,946 of record NZ_DBNGMQ010000089.1, read on the forward strand.
TGATAGCTTTACCACCTTCGCTTAAGGAGGCGCCTCTTATAAAATCCATTTGCCCACCAACACCCGAATATATTTTAGAACCCATAGAATCTGCGCACACTTGTCCTGTAACATCTACTTCAATAGCCGAATTTATAGCTACCATTCTTTTGTTTTGTTTAATGATAGAGACATCATTTACATAATCTGAAGCTCGTAATTCAATAAACGGATTATCATCTACATAATCATACAATCGTTTTGAACCCATTAAAAATGTTGCTAAAGTTCGTCCTGGATCAATAGTTTTATAATTTCCATTAATAACATCCTTTAAAATAAGGTCTATAACGCCATCAGAAAACATTTCAGTATGCAAGCCTAAATCTTTATGGTTTGTGAGACAGGATAAAACCGCATTTGGAATAACACCAACTCCCATTTGCAACGTGCTTCTATCTTCAATTAAACTAGAAACATAATCTCCAATTTTATTTTCAATATCTGTCGAAATTGGCAAATCATGGGTTGGTATCGTTTCATTGCACTCAACAAATAAATCTATTTCTGTATGATGAATAATGCCATCTCCATGTGTTCTTGGCATTTGAGGATTTACTTGAGCAATAACTGTTTTTGCATTCGCAATAGCGGCCAAAGTAGCTTCAACAGAAACTCCTAAAGAACAATAACCATGTTTATCAGGAACAGACACATGAATAAGAGCCACATCAAGTGGTAAAATATTACGTTTAAATAATAAAGGTAACTCACTCAAAAAAACGGGAGTATACGACCCATTACCTGCTGCCAATGTATGTCTAACATTATTCCCGACAAAAAATGAATTTACATGAAAACTGTTACGCAACTCTGGATTAGCATAAGGAGCATCCCCTTCAACATGTAAATGACAAACCTCAACATTTCTTAATTCATCTGAACGTTGCGTCATTGCATTTATTAAAACCTGCGGGGCTGCAGCCGCTGCTTGAAGATATACTCTGTCATTTGATTTAATGACTTTTACAGCTTCATCTGCACTAAATATTTTATACATAGCAAATTTCTTTATATCACAAAACTATTAATAAAATACATTATAAAAACTGTCCAAAGTCATACTCACTAAAAAATCAATTAAAATTTAATTTTAAGTATCTTTGCCATTATTTTTAAAGCATGATAGTAGTAAAAACAAGAGAAGAAATCGAAATAATGCGTGAAAGCGCGTTAATAGTATCTAAAACTTTAGGAGAAGTTGCAAAAGAAATTAAACCTGGAGTTACCACGTTACAACTAGACAAAATAGCCGAAGAGTTTATTAGAGATCAAGGAGCCATTCCTGGGTTTTTAGGACTATATGATTTTCCTAACACATTATGCATGAGTCCAAACACACAGGTTGTACATGGTATTCCAAATAACGAACCTTTAGTTGAAGGAGATATTATCTCCATAGATTGTGGTGTTTTAAAAAATGGCTTTTATGGAGATCATGCCTATACATTTGCAGTAGGTGAGATTGATAAAGAAACGGAGAAATTACTTCAAATTACCAAAGAATCGTTATACGTTGGCATCAGAGAGTTTAAAGCCAATAATCGTGTTGGCGATGTGGGTTATGCTATTCAAAAATATTGTGAAGATCATGGATATGGGGTAGTTAGAGAATTGGTTGGCCATGGACTTGGTGCTAAAATGCATGAAGACCCAGAAATGCCCAACTATGGTAAACGAGGCAGAGGAAAAAAATTTATCGAAGGTATGGTAGTTGCCATTGAACCTATGATTAATATGGGGACACATCGTATTAAACAGCATAGAGATGGATGGACCATTACTACGTTAGACAATAAACCAAGCGCCCATTTTGAACATGATGTAGCACTCGTTGATGGCAAACCCGAATTACTTTCAACCTTTGCTTATATTTATGAAGCATTAGGAATTGTTTCTGATGAAGAAGATGAGTTTAGACAAAAAGCATTAACGCTATAATATGAATATTTCAAATATTGAACAAAAGGAAGTTTTCCAAGGCTTTAAAGGTAGATTTATTCATATGGAAAGTTTTACTATTGGGTATTGGGAAATTGAAGCCGGATCTGAAATTCCATTACATTCCCACATTCATGAGCAAACTACCGAAGTGACCCAAGGCCAATTTGAAATGACTTGCGATGGTATTACAAAAATATATCACGCTGGAATGATTATTAAAATTCCTTCTAATATATTACATGGTGGCAAAGCACTTACTAAATGTAAGTTGACAGATGTGTTTTGTCCTGTGAGAGAAGATTATAAATAGTCGTTTTGTTTTGAAAAAACTCTTCAAATTAATTCTAAACACCATTCCCAGACCTATATTAATTAGGATAAGTTTTCTTGTTCGTCCTGTTTTATCGCTTTTTTTAAAAGGAAGTAAATTTACAGACCCCATAGACGGGAAAAGCTTTAAAACGTTTTTACCCTATGGCTATGGAACACAACGGAATAATGTGCTATCACCTTCAACCCTTTCTTTAGAGCGCCACAGATTACTTTGGTTATATTTAAAAAATGAAACTGATTTTTTTACTACTAAAAAAAGAGTCCTTCATTTTGCTCCAGAACAAGCTTTTTATAAACGATTTAGAAAGATGAAAAATCTGGATTATGTGACGACCGATTTGAATTCACCCTTAGCTGATGTTAAAGCTGATATTTGCAACTTGCCTTTTGATGATAATATATTTGATATCATTCTATGTAATCATGTATTAGAGCATATTCCAGATGACACCAAAGCCATGCAAGAATTATATCGTGTCTTAAAACCTGGCGGATTTGGTATTTTTCAAATTCCACAAGATCTAAATAGAGAAAACACCTTTGAAGACAACGCGATTACAGATAAAAAAGAACGTGCTAAAATTTTTGGACAGTATGACCATGTTCGCATTTATGGTCGAGACTATTTTGACAAATTGCGATCTATTGGTTTTAAAGTTAAAGAAGTAGATTATACAACCACTCTTGCTGAAGATGACATCAAAACCTATTGTTTAGCTAAAGGAGAAATAATTCCAATAGTATTTAAAGTCTAACTTTCTGGAAACCCATTTAAAGACAGGCTTTCCAATTCTTGATTTTCATTCTCATAAATTAAAAAAACTTGTAATTCTGGATGAAACTGCAAAAATGTTTTAATCTTTTCAATACCCATAGCTTTAAACGCTGTTGCATATGCATCAGCTGTCATACAATTTGAAGCAATGACAGAAACACTTAGAAGACTGGTTTTACTAGGGTAACCTGTCTTAGTATCAATAATATGTGAATACCTATTCCCATTGGTATCAACTTTGTATTTTCTATAAGTACCAGAAGTCGCCATTGCTTGATTATTTAAACTAATAGCTCTAATGATAGAACGTGTACCATCAAAGTGAGGCATTTCAACTCCAACTTTCCACGATTTATCTTTTTCTTTATTAATCCCTTTGGCTCTTATTTCTCCGCCTATTTCAACAATATAGCTTTCAATCCCTTGTCCTTCTAAAAAATTAGATACAACATCTACACTATATCCTTTTGCAATGGCATTAAAATCTAAATAGGTATTTGGATTTTGTTTTTTGATTGTATATCCGTCACGACTCACTTTATTAAATCCTACAGAGCGCATTAAACTATCAATTTTTATACTATCTAAAGCAACTATACGCCCTTCTGAACCAAAATCCCAAGCATTAACAAGATTCCCTATGGTTGGATCGAAAGCCCCTTCAGTTTCTTTGTAAATTTCTTTAGAACGGTCTAAAACCGTTGCAAAATATACATCGATTTCAAAAGCTTCATTTCTATTAATCTTTGAAATTAAAGAGCTAGCATCGTAAGTAGACATAGATTTATTTATATCATAAAACAAACTATCTATGCTAGCCACTAAACTTTGAGATGTTTTTCCATTATATTGAATGGTGTACGACGTTCCAAAAACCAATCCTGATTGTTTTATGTTTTCGTTGTTACACGATATAAGCAGTAAAAAAGTTATGGCAAGCGTTATTAGTTTTTTCATAGTTTAAATTAATTAAAATTGGTATCTAAAACTTGGATACCATTATATTCAATTAAATATGCTTCATTTAGGTATATGGGCAACTTTTCATCATTTACGTTTGCCAATCCAACACCAGCATAAAGTACTTGTGCATTTTTTTCTCTTGCGTGCTTTTTAAAAGACTCCATCCAAATAACATCATAATTATTTGGATTTTCTGGTAGTAAGATTGCTCTTACAATTACAAAAAAGTATTGACTGTTTTTATCGATACAAACAAACTGAGGATGCTTTTTAAGCTTACTATTGACGGCTATAAATTCAAAACCACGTTGTTCTAGATCTTTTCCTACGTGGTTCATAGCTAAATTATGTAACTGTTGTTTTGTAAGAGGTTTACTCATATCACAAAAATAGTATAAAAGTTTATTTGATGATGACATTTCAGAAATTGTTTAGCTTCAAAACACGAACGGTCTCTTTATCTTTAAATGATCAAAATGCCTTATAAACTTACTGAAAATTTATGAGCTTAAAGGACATTCTTTAAGACTACCCATGTATTCTGTGCCAATATTTTATGCCCTTCTGCAGTTGGATGAATACCATCGTTTTGATTCAATTCAGGAATGCCTGCAACATTCTCAAGCAAAAAAGGAATCAGCTTCAAATTGTTTTTGACCGCTAGTTCTGGAAACATATTTTTGAATTCGGTGGTATAATCTTTTCCCATATTTGGTGGAATTTGTGTAGCTGCTAAAATAATCTCTACATCCGAATTTTTTTCTCTAACGATATCTATAATAGCTTGTAAGTTATTCCTTGTTTCACTAAGTGGAATACCACGCAATCCATCATTTGCTCCAAGTTCAAGCACAAAAACATCAACCTTTTGATTCAAAACCCAATTCACTCTATTTTTTCCAGCCGCCGAGGTATCGCCACTTAAACCAGCATTAATAACTTGATATGAAAACCCTAATGAATCTAATTTTCGTTGTATTAATGATGGAAAAGCATCTGCCATTTCTAAACCCATACCAGCGGTTAAACTATTTCCAAAGAATATAATAGTTTTGTCTTTAGTAATTTGCAAACTATCATTTGTTTCAGTTTCATTGGAAGCAGCTGTGTTTTTTTTGCTTTTTGTTTCTCCACACGATGTACTAAGAACAAGCAGTAAAAAATAACAAAACATTAACAGGATTCTCATAGCTTTAGAATTACTTATTAAAAACATTTTTATAATTTGTGGAAAACACAAAAGACCTCTTTAAAAAACATTTATGGTAAAGATATTAAACGTTCAGAACTTAGAGAAAAGTTATTTTAGTGGCTCAAAAAAACTCACTATTCTCCAGGATATCAATTTTTATGTTGAAGCGCGAGAAACCTTTGCTATTGTAGGGCCATCTGGCAGTGGAAAAACAACGCTATTAGGGTTATGTGCTGGACTTGATCAGCCTGACTCTGGTACTGTCGAACTTTGTAATACAAAAATGAGTAATCTAAGTGAGGATGAACGTGCTCAACTTCGCAACCAGAATGTAGGCTTTATTTTTCAGGACTTTCAACTATTACCTACACTTACTGCTTTAGAGAATGTTGGAGTTCCGCTAGAACTACAAGGTGATAAAAAAGCTACTAAAAAAGCCATTGAACTATTAGAAAAAGTTGGTTTGGGAGATCGTTTAGGTCATTACCCTTCACAATTATCTGGTGGAGAACAACAACGCGTCGCCTTGGCAAGAGCATTTTCTAACAATCCTACCATTTTATTTGCCGATGAGCCTACTGGAAACCTCGACGCCGAAACTGGTGAAAAAGTAGTCAATTTACTTTTTAATCTTAATAAAGAATTAGGTACTACCCTCGTAATAGTGACTCACGACATAGAACTTGCACAAAAAACAAAACATATTCTGAAACTTAAGGGTGGCCGTGTTATTGAAAACAGCAAATTAACATAATGATAAAAAAAACACGTACTTCTAAAGTTGGTTTTGGTTGGCTTTTAAAAATGGCATGGAGAGATGGGAAGTCTAGCTGGCAAAAATTAATGCTTTTTATGGCCTCTATTGTTTTGGGAATAGCTGCGGTGGTTTCAATACAATCTTTTAGTTTAAACCTGAAGAGCAATATCGCCTTACAGTCTAAATCGTTAATGGGCAGTGATTTTAAGATTGACAGTAATAAAGCTCCTAATGAGCGCGTATTAGCCATTATTGATTCCTTGGGAGGCGCTAATGCCAAAGAAATTAATTTTGCTTCAATGGCTGCATTTCCTAATCATAATGGAACTAAGTTAGTAAGAGTGCGAGGCATCGCCGGTGGATTCCCTTTTTATGGCTCTATGGAAACAAATCCAGAAACAGCCGCTACAACGTATCAAAAACTGGAAACTGCATTGGTAGATGCCACTGTCATGTTACAGTTTTCATTAAAAGTAGGAGATTCAATAAAAATAGGAAATACAACACTTCCTATTGGTGGCGCCTTAAAATCTGTTCCGGGAAGCTCTTCTTTATTTAGTAGTATGGCACCGCCTGTGATTATTCCTTATAGCTACATTGAAACCTCGGGTCTAGTACAAACGGGAAGCAGGTTAGATTATGAGTTTTATTTTGTTTCAAAACCAGAAACAGATTTAGACCTATTAGATGAGGCCATTGATAGTGCATTAGATGCCGAAGATGCCGATTTAGACATACATACAAGTACAAGCCAACGATTAGGAAGACGCTATGATAACTTTGGTAAATTTCTTAATCTCGTCGCATTTATTGCTTTATTATTAGGCTGTGTAGGCATAGCTAGTGCTGTTCATATTTATATAAAAGAAAAACTGAAGTCGGTTGCTATATTAAAATGTCTAGGAGCTAGTAAAAAACAGACATTTTTAATCTATCTTATACAAATCGGGTTTATAGGTCTCATAGGTGGTATCATTGGAACATTATCCGGTATACTTTTGCAACAGTTGTTTCCACTGTTATTAGAAGGTTTGCTACCTGTAGATGTTCAAATAGCCTTAGCGCCTCAAGCTATTATAATGGGAATATTACTAGGTGTAGTTATGTCGATTTTGTTCGCGCTATATCCGTTGATCGGTACTATTTATATCTCGCCTTTACAGGCGCTTCGTATTCAGGAAAACACAAATCAAAAATCAAAAAAAGCAGGGCTCATAGTGTTGGTTGCCATATTTAGTTTTATTTTTTTGTTTGCTTATTGGCTACTAAAAGACCTTCGTTATGCATTAGCGTTTCTATTTGGAATCGTAATAACCTTTTCCATCTTGGGAGGCATTGCTCATATGCTTATGAAAGTAATAAAAAAATACTTTCCACACTCATGGGGTTTTATAGCAAGAACGAGTCTTCTAAATTTATACCGTCCGCAGAACCAAACCCTAATATTAGTACTCACAATTGGTGTAGGCTCATTTTTAATTAGTACGCTATACTTTAGCAAAAACCTATTGTTGTCTCAGGCTTCAATTGAAGCAAAAACCAATAGCGCTAATATGATATTACTAGACATTCAAAATGAACAGACAGAAGACGTTGCTGCAACTATTGTGAGTAACTCACATGAGGTTATTGACAACATCCCCATTGTAACAATGCGTATTAACAGTATTTCAGGTAAAACTGTGAATGACATACGTAAAGATTCAACCTATAAAATAAACAATTGGATTTTAGACCATGAATTTAGGGTTACTTATCGTGATGCACTCATTGCATCTGAAACCATCGAATTTGGTGAATTTACTTCTACTGCGACTACTAACGATATAGTGCCTATTTCAGTGAGTGAAAATTTTGCAAAAGATGCTAACGTAGATATTGATGATACTATTACCTTTAATGTTCAAGGCGTTTTAATCGATACCAAAGTAGGCAGCATAAGATCTGTTGACTGGAGTCGAATGCAATTGAATTTTAATGTATTATTTCCAAAAGGTGTCTTAGAAAATGCTCCTCAGTTTAGGGTCCTTTCTACTCATGTTCCCAATGAACAAGCGAGTGCTATTTTACAGCAAGCATTAGTAAATAAATTTCCCAATGTTTCTGTTTTAGATTTGCGACAAATATTAAATGTCGTAGAAAAACTACTAGATAAAATTGGTTGGATTATCAACTTTATGGCATTTTTTAGCATCCTTACTGGTATTATTGTACTTATGGGTGCTGTTCGTACAAGTAAACACCAACGAATTAAGGAAAGTGTATTACTAAGAACGTTGGGAGCCAAAAGCAATCAAATACTCAAAATAATAACTTTGGAATATATTTACTTAGGCATTATTGGCAGTTTTACCGGTATTATATTGTCTTTAATTAGTAGTCAATTTCTTGCTTTATGGATTTTTAAAACCCCATTTACACCTTCCTTAATTCCATTTACAGTCCTATTCCCTTTTATTACACTTTTAGTGCTTACTATAGGTTTATCCAATACCAGAAGCGTTATAAAAAATCCACCTTTAAAAGTATTAAGAAAAGAAAATAGTTAGGAAAAAGCCAATGCTTAAAATTCAATCTTTAATATTTAATTCATTTTTAGTATTTTAGAAATAAAAAATGAAAACCTCAATTAGATTGGATCAAGCTATTAGAAAATTATATAATGCGTTTCATAATAATGAATTGCATCCCGAATGTTGTAAACAATGCGCAGTTGGAAATATATTAGATAAGACAGATAGTTGGAAACACTTATCTAATCATCATGGCTCATTGCAATTAAATTATGCTGGTAGGGTGCATCAAAACTTAGGAAGAACGTTTAATGGTTATACACCATTAGAACTTCTAAAAATTGAACATATTTTTTTGAGTTCTTGCGGATTTCAATTACCACTTCATCACAAAAATGAAAAACCTCAAAACCTCGATAATAAAGATGTTCTCTTTGAAGGATTATGCTCTGTTATAGCGTTTTTATGCAAGTTAGACCATATTAATAATATGATGGATTACACTAAACTTTTTGAATTTGAAAACGATAAGCCAAAATATGAATTGGTTTAATCTAAAATAAATAAAAAAACCAACTCAAATGAGTTGGTTTTTTTATTTATAATACTACTGAAACACGTTCAGCATGACAATTTATTGTCTACCCTCCAAAGTCATCAAATCTGATATTCTCGTCTGGAATACCAAAATCTTCACCCATTTTTTGAACAGCTTGGTTCATTAAAGGAGGTCCACAGAAATATAATTCAATATCTTCTGGTGTTTCATGATGATTTAAATAGTTCTCAATAACACAATTGTGAATAAAACCAACAAAACCATCACCAGGAGCATCAATATTTTCCTTTACTTTCCAGTTATCTTCCTCCATTGGTTCAGACAAAGCTAAGTAAAATCTAAAATTAGGAAACTCATTTTCTAATTGTTTGAAATGGTCTAAATAGAACAATTCACGCTTAGAACGTCCACCATACCAATAAGTAACTTTACGACCTGTTTTTAGTGTTTTAAATAAGTGATACAAATGCGAACGCATTGGAGCCATTCCGGCACCACCACCAACATATAACATTTCCGAGTCAGACTCATTTATAAAGAACTCTCCGTAAGGACCAGAGATTATTACTTTATCCCCTTTTTTTCTTGAGAAAATATAAGATGATGCGATACCAGGATTTACATCCATCCATCCACCCTTAGCCCTATCGAAAGGAGGCGTCGCTATACGAACATTTAACATAATCTCTCTACCTTCAGCTGGATAAGAGGCCATTGAATAGGCTCTTTCTACTACATCGGTATTTTTCATTACTAATGGCCAAAGTTTAAACTTGTCCCACTCCTCTTGAAATTTATCAGGTGTTTCATGTTCTTCCGGATGTGCCGTAATATCCATATCAGAAAATTTCACTTCACATTGAGGAATTTCAATTTGGATATATCCACCTGCCTTATAATTCATGTCTTCAGGAATTTCTACTACAAATTCCTTAATAAACGATGCTACATTATAATTTCTAACAACAGTTGCTTCCCACTTTTTAATACCAAAAACTTCTTCTGGTATGGTTATGTTCATATCCTGCTTAACCTTTACTTGACAAGCAAGACGTGCACCATGTTGTAATTCTTTTCTTGAAAAATGTGGCGTTTCAGTTGGTAAGGCTTCTCCTCCTCCAGAAAGCACATGGCATTCACATTGAATACAAGTTCCACCGCCACCACATGCCGATGGTAAAAAGATTTTTTCTGCACTTAATGTCGTTAATAACGATCCACCAGAAGCTACTTCTACCTCTTTTTCACCATTGATAGTAATCTTTACTGGACCAGATGGTGATAATTTTTGCTTTACAAACAATAGTAATGCAACCAATGCAAGTGTTAACACTAAAAAGGCTGCTACAGTTGCTATAATTGTTCCTAATGTCCCTGCTGCTAATATCATGTTATTTTACCGCTTTAATATTGTTATTAGCTAAATCCTTAGCTTCTTTTTCAGTTTCTTCAGAAGACTTAACACTAACGGTTTTTTCTTCTTTAGCTTCCTCATCGCCACCAGTTAACATTCCGCCAAAACTCATAAAACCAATGGCCATGAGTCCTGTAATAATGAACGTAATACCTAATCCTCTTAAAGGAGGTGGCACGTTAGAGTATCTTATTTTCTCTCTAATTGCAGCAATTGCAAGAATAGCTAAAAACCATCCTATACCAGAAGAAACACCATAATTAAAAGCTAATCCCACAGATGCTATCTCACGAGATTGCATAAACAGCGAACCTCCTAAAATAGCACAGTTTACTGCTATTAATGGTAAAAAAATACCAAGTGAATTATATAACGATGGTGAAAATTTTTCAACTACAATTTCTACTAATTGTACCATCGTCGCAATGGTTGCGATAAACATGATAAATGATAAGAAACTTAAGTCGTAATCGGCATATTCTGGGCCTAACCACACTAATGCACCTTCTTTAAGTATATATTGATCTAATAACCAGTTTAATGGTACGGTAATCGCTAATACAAAAATTACAGCAGCACCTAAACCAACAGCTGTTGATACTTTTTTAGATACGGCAAGGTAAGAACACATCCCAAGGAACGTGGCAAATACCATGTTATCTATAAATATTGATTTAAAAAATAATTCTATATGTTCCATAGTATGTTTTTCTAGTGATCTTCGATTAATGCTTTGTTTCTACTGCGTTGTACCCAAATAATAAGTCCTACAACAATTAAGGCCATTGGAGATAATAACATAAACCCGTTATTTTCATATCCAAATGCGTAAACACCCGTTTTATCAATTGGATCTCCAAGAACTTGGAAACCTAATAAGGTCCCTGATCCTAATAATTCTCTAAAGAAACCAACAATTATTAAAATAATACCATAACCAAGAGCATTTCCAATACCATCTAAAAACGAGCGCCAAACCCCATTACCTAATGCAAAGGCTTCAAAACGTCCCATAATTATACAGTTTGTAATTATCAGTCCAACAAAAACAGAAAGTTCTTTACTTAATTCATAAGCGAATGCTTTAAGAACCAGGTCAACAATAATTACTAATGCCGCAACAACTGTTAACTGAACTATAATTCTGATTTTCGAAGGAATTACATTTCTAATAAGCGAAATAACAACATTACCAACACCCATAACAAACAACACTGAAATTGTCATTACAATAGATGCTTTTAATTGTGCCGTAATAGCCAACGCAGAACAAATACCTAATACCTGAATGGTAATTGGGTTATTATCCGCTAAAGGATCTAATATTAATTTGCTGTCTTTTTTTGATAAAAGTCCCATCAATTAATTTTTTAAGTTTTTAAAATAAGGCACATACAACTTAAGCTCATTTCTAATCATAGCTGTAACACCATCTCCTGTAATAGTAGAACCTGCGATGGCATCTACTTCATTATCTGTTTTATCTTCGTTTTTTGGATCACCATTACTTTTGGAAACTGTAATCCCTTTGAAAGCACCATTAGACATTAAGTGCTCACCAATAAAATCATCCATAAAGAATCGCTCCTTAATGTTTGCTCCTAATCCTGGTGTTTCTCCTTTATGATCGAAATAAGCGCCTTGCACCACCATGTTTTCATCCATAGCTACATAAGCCCAAATGGCATCCCAAAGACCTTTACCTCTTATTGGAGCGATATAGAATTTTTTTTCTTCTTTCTCACCGATAAATAATGGTAAACGTCTTGCATTTCCGTTTTTTGCACTTTCTTGTTCTTTCTTAATATCAATCAAATACGCTTTTTCATCTTGAGACTCATTCCCTTCTTGAATGACTAATTGATTGATAATATATTTTTGAAAAGATTCACCTACTTTGTCTTTCGAAACAAAATTTGCTTTATTCCCTTCATTTTCGTTTACTCCCATAGCATATAGAATATTTTGTTGTTTTTCTATACGCTTATTCTCTGCAATTCTTTCTTTTAATGCTGATGCTGTAAAAGCTAATAATGCTCCAACTATAATTACCATTATTATGGCAAAAAATACAGTATATGAATTTTTTTCTGTTCTCTTTTCCATAGTTATGCAACTTTAGCTTTAAGACGTTTCATACGACGTTTTACATTTCCTTGAACTACATAATGATCTATTGCAGGTGCAAATACATTCATTAAAAGAATGGCTAACATGACACCTTCTGGATATGCAGGATTAAATACACGAATCATTACTGAAATAAATCCGATAAAGAAACCATAATACCATTTGCCTTTATTGGTCTGCGAACCTGTCACTGGGTCTGTAGCCATATAAACAATACCAAAGGCTAAACCTCCAATAAGCAGATGTTGCCAGAACACGGTATCCATTAATGAATAAAACTTACTGCTCTCTGAAATCCACCCCTGATCTACAACTCCATTAAATATTAATCCCATTACTAAAGCTCCAATTATTGATGACACAATAATTCTCCAACTTGCAATCTTGGAAAAGATTAAGAACAATCCTCCGAGTAATATTAACACTGTGGATGTTTCTCCTACTGACCCTGGAATTAATCCATAAAACATATCTGATACAGAATAAGCAACCTCATTTCCTTGAGCTAAACTTCCTAAAATCGTTTCACCTGAAATTGCATCTGGTGTTCCGGCACGCTCTACAGCTCCTTGAACCCATACTTTATCTCCAGACATCCATGTTGGATAGGCAAAGAATAAAAATGCTCTAATAGTTAAAGCAGGATTTAAAATATTCATTCCTGTTCCTCCAAAAACTTCTTTACCAATTACGACACCAAAAGCAACTGCAACAGCAAGCATCCATAATGGAATATCCACCGGTACAATTAACGGAACAAGCATACCCGTTACAAGGTATCCTTCTTCTACTTCGTGTCCTTTAATAATTGCAAAAATAAATTCAATACCTAGTCCTACGCCATAAGACACAACAACTAATGGTAGCACTTTCCAAAGCCCAACGACTAAGTTATTCCAAGCCCAAAATGACTCCGAAAAGAACCCTACAGCTTTATCAATTTCGCCTAAAGCTAAGTAATGCTGATAACCCGCGTTAAACATTCCAAAAATCAAACAAGGAATAAGTGCTAAAATCACGGTATTCATTGTTCTCTTTAAATCGTCGGCTGCTTTAATATGTGTACCACCTTTGGTAGTATCATTTGGCATAAATAAAAATGTATGGAATGCCGAAAATGCTGGCAACCACTTTTTATCTTTATTTTTCTCTTTAAAATTATGTAATGTACTTTTTAAACCCATCTTGTAATATTTTTCATTTCGTTTCTCAATGAATAATTATCCAATTTCTTTTAACATTAAGTCTAAACCTTCTCTTATAATTTTTTGATGTGGTTGTTTAGACACACAAACAAACTCTGTTAACGCAAAATCCTCAGGTGACACTTCATACATTCCTAACACTTCCATTTCATCTAAATCCTTGTACATACATGCTTTTAATATTTGCATTGGATATATATCTAATGGAAATACCTCTTCATAATTACCTGTTGTAACAAAAGCACGATGTTCACCGTTGGTGTTGGTATTTAGCTCATATTTTTTGTTGGGGAACATCCAAGAGAACGTTAAGGCTCTTGAAGTAGATATTTTATTAAATACCGGTGTAGTCCATCCAAACAATTCATAATCATCACCTTCAGGAATTACAGTGATTAAATTACTATAATAACCTAAATAACCATCTGGATTAATCTGTTTGCCAGATAAAATATCACCAGAAATAATACGAACATGAGCATTTTTTTCGATACCCTTATCAAAAATCATTGTTGCTACTTCACAACCAAGTTTTGCGATAAAATATCTTGGTTTTTCAATAGAAGAACCTACTAATGCCACCATTCGTTCCGCATTAAACTTACCCGTAAGTAATAATTCACCTATAATAACTAAGTCTTGTGGATTAACCGTCCAAACAACCTCACCTTTATTAACAGGGTCAATTTTATTAATTTGCGTTCCAACATTCCCTGAAGGATGGGGACCAGATACTTTATGTAAGGTAATACCTGATAAGCCTTCCATTGGTGACTTACCATGTTTCCCCACAGAAACGTGTACTTTCCCTTTTGTTAATTTACCTAAAGCCGTTACTGCAGCTTGAAATTCTTTTTCTTTACCTCGTAAGGTATAATTCAAATTAGCCGCTAAAGGTGCAGAAGCATGTGCAGAGATAAAAATTGCTTTTGGTTCCTTATCTGGATTTGCAATAACATCATAAGGGCGTTGTTTAATAAATGGCCAACAACCCGATGTTAAAAGAAGTGATTTGACTTCTTCTGATTTTGCAGTCTCTAAATTTAGAATTTTATTTTCTTGGTAAGATTGTGTTTTATCAGCTTGAATTTTAATCGATAAAATTTTTCGCTTTTCGCCACGTTCAATTTCTATAATTTCACCAGAAACAGGAGATACAAATTTTACGTCTTCTTTAGATTTATCATAAAAAACAGGCTCTCCGGCTTTTACTATTGTTCCAATTCTAGAAATTAATTTAGGCGTAACACCGTGGAAATCTTCAGGTCTTAAAGTATAAAAGTTGCTAATTGCAGCCTTTTCAGAGGTCTTATCAGCTTCACCTTTTAATTTAATGTCTAGACCTTTTTTAATACGAATGTCGTTTGACATATTTTGTTATATTGAGATTAGTTGTCTAAAAACGCAGCAAATTTACAAATTTAAAACTCAGTTTTCATAATAATTAACATAGAAATTTACCGCCATTTTAGCAAGTTCAATTTTAGGTATAAAATTTGATTATATTTACAAAAAAACACTGAATTAATGAGAATTAAACGATACCTTTTTCTATACTTAAGTATTATTTCATCAATTACAAATGGTCAGGAAGTCGAAGAAATTAATCCTCCAGATTTTATTAAAACCATCTATTTTAAAGGGAATACGAATGAAAGTCAACTCCCAGTTTTAAAACTAGGCGAATATCTTTCTCTCGAGTTTGATGCTCTAAATGGCAAAGAGGAAGATTTCTATTATAAAATTGAACACTATAATTTTGACTGGACGCCTTCTGTATTAATAAAAACAGAATTTTTAGATGGCATTGACAATCAACGCATTCGAAATTATGAAAATTCCTTCAATACCTATCAAATTTATTCACATTACAAGCTTACTATTCCTAATGAATGGACTAAACGTCTAAAAATTTCTGGAAATTATATGATTCATGTTTATAATGACAATGATGACCTTGTATTTTCAAGAAAATTTATGATTTATGAAAACATGGCTAATATAGGTGTTGTTCTTAAACGTGCCAGAGATATTTCTCATATTGAAAACAAACAACGTGTTGAAATCACAATGGCCCCAAGAGGTATTCAATTAAACAACCCAAAACAAAACGTTAAACTTTTGGTGGTTCAAAACAATAACTTAAATACTGCAATTTCTAATCTTGTACCACAATACACCATTGGAAACCAGCTAATTTATAAGTATGATTCTGAGTCTAGTTTTTGGGCAGGGAATGAATATTTATTTTTTGAAAACAAGGATATTAGAGCAGCAAACACAGGAATTCAGTTTATTGATTTAAAAGAGTTATATCATAATTATTTATTTGTAAATTATTCAAGAGCTGATAAACCTTATACTTACAATCCCGATATTAACGGAAACTATTTAATTATAAACATAGATGCAGATAATCCTGATATTGAAGCCGATTATGTATGGGTTCATTTTTCTCTTTCACCAAACATAAATATAGAAGATAAAACCATACATGTCTATGGAAATTTTAACAATTATGCCATTGATGACAACACCAAAATGATGTATGATGAAAATGATAATTTGTTTAAATGTTCAATACTATTAAAACAAGGGTTCTATAATTACAAATATGTAGAAGTTGAAAGTAATGGAACATTAAATGAAGGAGCCGTAAGCGGCGATTTTTATCAAACTGAAAACAATTATAAAGTACTTGCTTATTATCGTGATTTCGGAAAACGTTATGATAGAATTATAGGATTAGGCGAAGGATCCTCGATAAATATCTCCAATTAATCGGATTAATCTAGTTTAATTAATTAGGATTGAAAAAAAACCTTATTTTTGTCTGCTAAACAGATTGTATATCAATAGGTAACATGGTTCAACAAGTAACAAGAGGTATAAAAATTTCAGTGGAAACTAACTTTGAAGGCTCATTTTATAAAAATTATAAAATACAGTATGCTTTTGGCTATAAAGTGACTATTGAAAACCAAAGTAAAGACTCTGTTCAGCTCAATGCCAGACATTGGGAAATTCATGATGCTTTAAACCATATTGAAATAGTTTCTGGCGAAGGTGTTATTGGGAAAAAGCCGGTTTTAAAACCTGGTGAATATCACACTTATACGTCTGGATGTTTATTAACATCTCCCTTTGGAGCTATGAAAGGCTATTACGATATGATAAACCTTACGACTACAAAAAGTTTTGAAGTTATTATTCCTACTTTCAAATTAAGTGCCACTTTTGCCATTAACTAACTAGTTCTCTTTCTATTAAATTTATATAGTTTTCCAGCTTGTTCAACATGAAAAAAGCTACAGTTTGAGTAATGAACAAACTCAAAATGAGCGTGATAATCAAACCCTTCGTTTTCTAAAACAAAAACATCATGCACATCAATATTTCCATGAGGTGAAATTCTCTTAAATTGATATTCTATATCATGCCCTATATGTTGTAATTCAAACCATGCGCCAGCAGCAATCCCAGACAACCATTGCGCCTTATCATCTAAATCACATATATGTTTTGGCATTAAGGTTCCAATAAAACTAGGACTATGATTTTTAAGTCTATCTAAAAAGCAGCGTATATTTTCACTCATTTGAGTTCCTTTAAATTCTGAAACAACACCCATGTCAGAGACTTCAAATACTTCTTTTTCAGTATTTGACAACAATACATTACCAACCGTACTTGGTGTAAATCGTTTCGATTTTACAAGCTTCTTTTTTATTTCAGCATTAGAAACAGAACCTATCAATGCATCGGTTACAAATCGCGCACAATTACAGGCCTCTTTAATAAAAGCCGCATATCTAATAAAGTGTTTGTTTTGCATTCTGGTAATATGGTCTCTTGCCTTTTGATAGTTAACAGCATTGCAAACAGAAGCTACTAACTTTCCGTCACCATGCGTAAATTTTGGATGCGTTGCTAAAAACCTTAAAATCTCATTAAGGTTTGAAATACTTCCATTTACAATTTTTGCTTTTAAGGGAAAATGTAGTTCGTTATCGGTTTCTCTTCCACGCACTCTACCATAAGGTTCAGGAGTAATATAACGACCAAAATCATGATATTCTAAGTCACCCGTTTGTTTATTAATAAGAACTAAAGCAGCATGACCAGCTTTTAAATAATTCTTTTTTCCTATCCCTAGAAATTTCAAAAAAGGTGAAAACCATTCTTCAGAAACCATAACAATAGTCTCAGGGTAGGCTAAGGTTAAAATAATTGCCGTGTTAGTCATTAACAATTTGAGATTGATTAAATTGACAATAAGTCACCTTTTTAAAGTCTAAGTTTTCATATCTCATTTGAACGTTATCAGCTCTTTTTTCTACCTGAGTGATACTCGTTGTTTTTACGTGGTTTCTATCCATGATAACCCCATAATCGTTATTATTTTCGCCAGCCTTTTTATGAAACTCCATTAAAGATTCAGTACTTAAATCATACCTTTCCTTAAAAGTATTAAACCAATCTCGTCTTTCGTTTCGCATCTTTGAATTATATAATGTTGAAGACGACCATATTTTAGGTTCAAGAGGTAAATCAGAAATATGTTTCTTTACACCGTCCCAAACCAATTCAAAAAACTTTAAACCACGGTTCCAATCAACAATAACCATGGTAAATGGTTCGATATCTAATAAATTATACGAATTCATGGCAGTATAAACATGGTCATGCAATAAAAAATCTTGAGCAACAATACCTCTGCTCAATCTGTATATTTCTTTTCTTTTATGCCATTCAAATCCTCCATTAAGCACACAAACTACTCTGTTGTTATCACTAACACCAATCCAAGTGCCTCCAGATAAAACATCCTTTGGAAACAACAATCGCGTTTCATGTATCTCATAAACTTCTGGGACAAGAGATAATCTATCAGGTGCTTCATCTCTATTAGAGGTAAGCACAAAACCATTATTTTCTATTGGAGCAATTGTTACGGTACACATAAAATATTGAGTCTGTATATCTTTTAGCAACTTACAAAAAATAAATAAATTTTAACGAGGTTTTAATAGCTATCCATTTTAGCGATCATTAAATAATTCGTAAATTTGTGACACATTTTCTGAATTTTTTTATTAATAAAACATTAAATCATACAAAAGACATGGGAAACGGATTTTTTAACGTACCAAATGCTGTAAATGAACCTGTAAAATCTTATGCTCCAGGTTCTGTAGAACTAAAAAACGTATTAGCAACTTATAAAAAAATGTACAATGATCAAGTTGACATACCTTTTTATATAGGGGACAAAGAATACAGAACGGGCAACACAGTAAATATTTATCCGCCTCATGACAATAAACACTGTGTTGGTAAATACCATACAGCAGATAAAGAACATATAGAATTGGCTATTGAAAAAGCAGCAGAAGCCAGAGTAAAATGGGCTTCTACAAGCTGGGAACATCGTGCAGCCATTTTCTTAAAAGCAGCTGATTTATTAGCCGGACCTTTTAGATACAGAATGAATGCTGCTACTATGATGGCGCAATCAAAAAATGTATTTCAGGCAGAAATTGATTCAGCTTGTGAGTTGATAGATTTTTTGCGCTTTAATGTTAAGTTTATGACTGAAATTTATAGTAATCAACCTATTTCATCTTCAGGTATTTGGAACCGAATGGAGTACAGACCATTAGAAGGGTTTGTTTATGCCATTACACCTTTTAACTTTACTGCTATTGCAGGCAATCTTCCAGCAGCACCAGCCATGATGGGCAACGTTGTAGTTTGGAAACCTGCCGCTACACAAGTTTATTCCGCTTATGTTATTATGGAATTATTTAAAGCCGCTGGCTTACCAGATGGTGTTATTAACTTAGTAACTGGTAATTCCGGTATGATTACTGATACCATATTATCAAATAAAGATTTTGCTGGCGTCCATTTTACAGGATCTACAGCTGTATTTAACAGTTTCTGGGAAACTATTGGTAAAAACATAAATCATTACAAGTCTTATCCAAGAATTGTAGGCGAAACAGGTGGAAAAGATTTTATTTGGGCGCATCCATCATCAAATGCACAAGAAGTTGCAACAGCCATTTCAAGAGGAGCTTTTGAGTATCAAGGTCAAAAATGTTCAGCAGCATCGCGCGCTTACCTTCCAAAAAGTTTATGGGGCGATATTAAACCCGCTATTTTAAAAGACATTAACTCTTTTAAAATGGGAAGCCCTGAAGATCCTTCAAACTTCATAAATTCAGTTATAGATAAAAAAGCTTTCACCAAATTATCAGGTTACTTAGATCAAGCCAAAAAAGATGCTGACGCCGAGATTATTATCGGTGGTGGTTATGATGATTCAAAAGGATACTTTATAGAACCTACGGTTATTGTTACTACAAACCCAAAATATACTACCATGTGTACAGAATTATTTGGGCCAATTATAACCATTTACATTTATGAAGACTCCGATTGGGAAGCTGTTTTAGATTTAATAGATGGCACTAGCGAATACGCTTTAACAGGTGCTATTTTTAGTGGAGACCGATATGTTATTGAAACGGCTACCAAAAAATTAGAAAATGCTGCAGGTAATTTTTATATAAATGATAAACCAACAGGAGCCGTGGTTGGGCAACAACCTTTTGGAGGTGCGAGAGGATCAGGCACAAACGACAAAGCAGGTTCAGTTTGGAATTTATTACGTTGGGTAAATAACAGAACCATCAAAGAAACCTTTGTTCCACCAACAGATTACAGATATCCATTTTTAGGAGAATAACATGAAACATTAGTTATTATATGTAAACCCGCTTCAATTAAGCGGGTTTTTTATTTTACGATAAATAACGCTATTTTTAAACAAAATAAAATAGGTTCTAAATTTTTAGATGAATAACCCTCAGTGTAAATTGGCGTTTATATGAGCAAAGAAAATTGTTATTATAATTAACCTAATACATGAAATTGCATTTTAACATGTTCTCATAATTTTATCTAATAAAAAAAAGTGAAATCATCACCAAAACAAAGAATCAAATAAAGTTTTTGAAATAGAAAAAGATGATTTAAAAATTTATTCTAAATTTAGCATTTAAAAACGGCATATTATTTGTTGTCTTATTGCTATGAAAAAACTAATAATCATCCTACTCGCTTTGTTTCCAATACTAAGCAATAGCCAATCCAATAAATTTGTACGACAAGGATTAAGGGCTGAAGACCTTAATGAACAAATTAAATTGTTTTCAGAAGCGATTTCCTTAGATTCTAAAAATCTTGACGCCTACTTTTACAGAGGTGTTGCCAAAAATAATATTGGTGATTTTAATGGCGCCATTTTAGATTATACTAAGGTAATTTTTTACGAGCCAAGTCCTGATGTGTATTTTAACAGAGGAAATTCAAAGTATAGTTTAATGGATTTTTATGGTGCCAAAGAAGATTTTGAAAAGGCCTTAAAATTAGATCCTGGGTTTTTCGATGCCAGATACAGTCTAGCAGTAACTAAGAACGACTTAAAAGATTACAAAGGTGCTCTTGAAGATTTAAATAAACCATTAGTTCTTAAGTCGGCCCCAGTAGTTTTACAAATAGCAAGAGCTTATTCTGGGTTAAAAGATTACACGAATGCGTTACAAAATTACAATATTGCAGTTTCATTAGCACCACATACAGATACCTTCTATTCTCGTGGTGTTTTTTTTATGAGTATCAACTACTTTAAACAAGCCAATGCGGATTTTGATATGGCAATAAAGTTTGATGAAACTAACATTTTAGCCTATTTTTTTAGAGGTATCTCATCATTTTACTTAGGAAAATACTCAGATGCTTTATCTGACTTTTCTACTTCTGTAAAATTTGATATAACTGATTTTGATGCGGTTCTTGGGTTAGCATTTACCTATTACAAATTGAATGATATTGAGAATGCCAAACTAAACTTTACGAAAGCTAAAAGTATTTTAATAGAAATAAACCAATCACAAATAAATAACATTGCGTTATTTGAAAACACCTATTGGTATCAAAATCAATACTATTCATTTAAGGAATTATATTCTAATTTAAATGAACTCTAAATCCTTTATCCTCTAAATTTTAAAGGTAAATACACTACTTTTTTTGTTTCAAAAAAGTCTTCCGTGAAGTAATCGCTTAAATTATATACAGTGGTTGTTTTATAATCACGAAGTTCTTCAGTTAAATCACCACCCTTTAAATATAAAATACCATTTTTTAGTTGATGGTTTTGTTTCTTTGCTATTTTCCCCTTAGTCCAGTGCACAAAAGTTGGCATCGCTGCAACGGCTCGACTAATGATAAAATCGTAAGTGTCATTAATATTTTCAACACGACTATGCGTTGTTTTAACATTGGTTAACTCCAAACCTTGTATAACCTCTTCAACCACTTTTAGCTTTTTAGCAATACTATCAACCAAATGGAATGAACAATTAGGAAATAGTATGGCAAGAGGTATACCAGGAAAACCACCACCAGTACCAACATCCAGCAACTTAGTACCATCCTTAAAAGTGATTACCTTGGCAATACCCAAAGAGTGTAATACATGTCGCAGGTATAATTCATCAATATCCTTGCGAGAAACCACATTTATTTTTAAATTCCAATCTTGATAGAGTGCTTCTAATTTTTTAAATTTAGAAATTTGATCCTCTGTAATATTTGGGAAATATTTTAAAATTAGTTCCATTTATGTTAAATTTTCAACAAAAATATACTTTTTATACTCATATTTTTACAAAAAAACCTTATTACTTCACTTGGTTTATGGTTATCTTTGCCAAGTGTATTATAAATTAAATAAATTTAAAAATACCCTATAAATTAAAAATATGACAAAACAAGCTTTATCCTTTTCTAGAGCAGACTCAGCCAATTTTTTTAAAACGCTAAATAAGCGCGTTAACAATTACTTTAAAGAGAATAATATTAAAAGAACCGGAAACTGGAAATTATATACGAAAGCAATTATAATGTTTGCATTACTAATTGTTCCAGTAGTTTTAATACTGACCATTGATTTACCTGTTTGGACACAAATATTATTTATGGTCATTGTTGGCATTGGGATGGCTGGCGTTGGCATGAATGTGATGCATGATGCAAATCACGGATCGTTTTCAAGTAAAAAATGGATTAATAAATTAATGGGAAGCAGCATATACATTTTAGCTGGTAACGATTATAATTGGAAAGTGCAACACAATGTATTACACCACACTTACACCAATATACAAGGTCACGATGAAGACATTGATGCCGGTAGGATTATTCGTTTCTCAAAGCATACTAAATGGCTTAAAATCCATAAATATCAAAAATATTATGCCTTCTTTCTATACGGCTTATTAACGGCTAATTGGGCTATTACTACAGATTTTTTTCAAACCTACCATTACCTCAAAAGAAAACTATCTTATGGTAAATTACCAAACCCAGCAACACAATGGACAAAATTAATTATTGGTAAAATAATTTATTACTCTATATGGGTTGTTTTACCGCTATCACTTGGTTTTGCTTGGTGGGAAGTCCTAATAGGTTTCCTTATTATGCATTATACAGCAGGAATTATTTTAAGTGTTATCTTTCAATTAGCACATGTAATGCCAAATACAGAGATGCCCGTTCCAGATGAAAATGGCAATATGAAAAACACATGGGCCATTCATCAGTTATTTACCACATCTAATTTTTCACCAGAAAGCTGGATTGTAGAATTTTATACAGGTGGATTAAACAGACAAGTAGAGCATCATTTATTTTCTAATATTAGTCACGTTCACTACAATAAATTAGCAAAAATAGTTAAAGAAACTGCCCAAGAATTTAGTTTACCATATAACGAATATAAAACGTTTTGGAAAGCTGTTTCAGAACATTATAACCAATTAAAAGAACTAGGGAAAAACCCTAGTTTAGCCTAAGCAATACATATACCTTACAAACATTTAAATATAATGCAATTACTATCTGACAGAATTTTAAATATGGCCACGTCAGCTACGTTGGCTATGGCTGCAAAAGCAAGAGAACTTAGAGGAGAAGGAAAAGATATCATTGGTTTAAGTTTAGGCGAACCAGATTTCAATACACCAGATTTTATTAAAGACGCAGCAATCCAGGCCATCAATGAAAATTATAACTCTTATTCTCCAGTGGATGGTTATGCCGACTTAAAACAAGCCATAATCACTAAGTTTAAACGCGATAATAATTTAACATATACCCCAACACAAATTGTGGTATCTACGGGTGCAAAACAATCATTAGCAAATGTTGCTGCTGTTATGATAAACAAAGGTGATGAAGTTATCATGCCATGTCCGTATTGGGTGAGTTACGCAGACATAGTAAAACTAAATGATGGAATTCCTGTTGAAGTTCCAACAACGATTGCTACAGATTTCAAAATGACGCCTGAGCAATTAGAAGCAGCTATTACACCAAAAACTAAAATGATATGGTATAGTTCTCCTTGTAACCCAAGTGGTTCTATTTATAGCAGAGAGGAGCTAAGAGCTTTGGTAGATGTTTTGGTAAAATACCCAAACATTTATGTGGTATCAGATGAAATTTATGAACATATTAACTATGTTGGAGGCCATGAAAGTATTGCCCAGTTTGAAGATATGTATGACCGAACTATCACCGTTAATGGCGTATCAAAAGCCTTTGCAATGACTGGTTGGCGTATTGGGTATATTGGTGCTCCAGAAAAGATAGCGAGAGCCTGTAATAAAATGCAAGGACAAATTACGAGTGGCGCTAACTGCATTGCACAACGTGCAACCATTACTGCTTTAAATGCAGAACCATCTAAAGTTAAATACATGATTGACGAGTTTAAAGTTCGTCGCGATTTAATTTTAAGTTTATTAAACGATATTGAAGGATTTAACACCAATACACCAGAGGGAGCCTTTTATGTATTTCCAAATATCTCGTATTTCTTTGGAAAAACATTACGTGGTAAAACCATAAACAATGCATCGGACTTATCTATGTATTTACTAGAAGAAGCTTTAGTCGCAACTGTTGATGGTGGTGCCTTTGGAAATCCAGACTGTATTAGAATTTCATATGCAGCGTCACAAGAACAAATTATTGAAGCTATTAAAAGAATTAAACATGCTTTAAGTTAACGCGTTTACTATATAAATATTTAAAAGCCACTAACTTTAAAATAAGTTTAGTGGCTTTTTTTATTTAAATTCTCCTGCCGATTTATGTCGAGACTGATTAAAAATATGTTAAAAGAATATCACAAAATAAAGAATCATAAAAACCGATACTTTTAAAACTGTCTCTATACTAGATGTTGTTTTATAGTGGTAACTTTTAATACGTTGCTTTACTCCAAAAACTGAATTTACTTCAATATTATTTAAATTAGATTTTACAACGTTTTGATAGTTTGAATTTAATAAACCTTGAGACGCATTATATTCAGTAAACCCAATGGGTTCTGGTAATGATTCAAAATCTTGAGGTTTTAATACTAATTCCATGATTGATGATTTTTAATTGGTTATATAATTAAGACGAACACAAGATAACAATGTTACATCTCAATCAATCTTAACTCATTAAAAACGAAGTATAAAATCTCGAAACAACCTATAAATATTGAGATATTTGAAAAACAAAATATTTTAAAAAATTATCTATTTCTCCAAAAGAAAGGTGTCAATAAAATAAGAACCGTAAAGAGCTCTAAACGGCCTATAAGCATTAAAAAGGAAGACCACCATTTTGCTAAAACAGGCAAGGACTCATAATTATTTACTGGGCCATATAAGCCTAATGCCGGACCAATATTTCCTAAACTAGAGGCCGATAACCCTACTGAAGATTGAAAATCTATTTGAAACATAGAAAACACCAAAGCACCAATAATAAAAGACAGCATGTAAAGAATAAAAAATGCTAAAATATTAAATACAATATCGCCAGAAATAGCTTTTGTATTATATCTAACAGGTATTATAGCATTAGGGTGTAATGTACGTTTAAACTCTAAAAACCCGTTCTTTATCATGAGTAAGTGACGAACTACTTTTACGCCACCAGAGGTACTACCTGCAGAGCCACCTAAAAACATAAGTCCGAAGAAGAAAACTACTAAAAAAGGTGCCCACATGGTATAATCAGCAGAAATAAAACCTGTCGTTGTAATAACGGTTAACACTTGAAATAAAGCATGTCTCACCGAACTTTCTGCCTCTCCCCAAACCATTGGGTGCTCAATTGAAGATAGCGATACATCAGCACTAAAATAAATAATTAACGACGCTATTATCGTAAAAACAACTATGAATTTAAAGTATAATTTAAATTCTTCATCATGAATTATTTTTTGAACCTTTCCTTTAAAAGCAAAATAACTCAGGACAAAATTAGTTCCAGCCAAAAACATAAACAGAATGATTATATACTGAATGATGGGTTCGCCATTCCAATAAGCAATACTTGCGTTTTTGGTGGAAAAACCGCCAGTTGACAAGGTAGACATAGAATGATTAATAGCATCAAAAAACGACATTCCCGCCAGTTTAAGAAACAATGTTTCCGCAGCCGTATATCCAAAGTAAATAAGCCATAGTCTTTTTGCAGTGTCTGTAATTCTTGGATGTAATTTATCTGTACTCGGTCCAGGTGCTTCGGCCGCAAAGAGCTGCATCCCTCCAATTCCTAATAAGGGTAAGATTGCTATTGCGAGCACAATAATTCCCATTCCACCAATCCAATGGGTCAAGCTTCTCCAAAACAATACACCTTTTGGGACCACTTCAATGTCGTTCAAAATAGTAGCTCCCGTTGTAGTATAACCAGACATTGTTTCAAAAAAAGCATTTGTAAAACTTGAAATGCTTTCGGTAAACATATAAGGCAATGTTCCTGAGAGGGTCATAATAATCCAGCCAAAAGCGACGACAATATAACCTTCGCGCTTATTCATTTCTTTGGCATGATTACGGGTAAAAACCATACCAACTCCTCCAACCACTAATGTAACGAGACTTGCCAGAAATAATTGAACTGTAACGCCATCTCTATAAATTAAACTTACCAAAGAAGACAATAACATAAAGCCACCATTAAATACTAACAGTAACCCAAAGAGGTGAAAAATAATTTTATAATTCAGTTTCACAAAGCAAAATTTCTAAAAGAAAAAACTTTCAATTTTATTAATAGAATCGGGTAAACAACAAACCACAACCTTATCTCCAGCCATCACTCTAAAATCTCCAAGAGCAACCATACCTTCATTACCTCTAATGACACCTCCAATAATGGCTGTTAAAGGAAAATTAAGATCTTTTATAAGTTTATCACAAATTTTTGAATTGGGATTAACAACAAACTCTAGAAGCTCCGCATTCATACTATTAAGCTTGGTCATAGCAACCACATCTCCTCTTCGTATATATCTAAAAATACTGTTGGCAGCAAGTAGCTTTTTATTAATTAAAGTATCGATACCTATAGAATGAGATAATTCAAAATAATCCATGTTTTCAACCAGAGCAATGGTTTTTTTAACACCTCTGTTTTTTGCTACCAAACTAGATATAATGTTTGTTTCAGAATTCCCAGTAACTGCAATAAAAGCATCCATGTCCTCAATATTTTCTTCCTCCAATAGTTCAACATTTCTTCCATCGCCGTTTAGCACTAAGGCATTTGGTAATCGGTCCGCCAGTTCAAGAGCTCTTTCTTTATCATGCTCAACAATTTTAATATTGAACTTTCCTTCTGTTAAACTTTTGGCCGTTTTTCTTCCAATTCTACCTCCACCCAAAATCATGACATTCTTAATTTCTGCCTTGAACAAGCCTGCAAGTTTACATAATTCTTCGTCGCCACCTTTAGAAGTTATAAACACAACATGATCACCTTCATACAACATGGTGTCTCCTCTAGGTATAATGGTTAAATGAGAGCCGTACCGCTGAATGGCTATAGGCACAAAATGAATATCAGGAATAATTTGGGCAGCCTCTTTAACAGATTTACCATTAATTTTCGCCGTTTTTTTTAGGTTTAAACCAAGCATGGTCAATGCACCATTTTCAAACTCGTAGGTGTCATTGAATACGGATTGATTTAAAAGTAATTCAATCTCTTTTGCTGCCAAAGATTCTGGCGAAATCAACTCATCAATTCCAAATTTTGTAAACCCAGCCTTTCCACTATAATCAATAAACTCTGTATTCGATATTCTGGCAATTGTTTTCTCGGCACCAAGTTCTTTAGCTAATACACAGGCTGTAATATTGGTTGATTGAGATGAAGTAACCGCTATAAATAATTCAGTAGCATCAACCTTAGCTTCTGTTAGCAATTTAATAGATGTAGCATCACCTTTTAAAACTTTTATATCAAGGTGTGTATCTGCATAAACTAGGCTGTCTTTCTTAGGATCAATTAAGGTTATTTCCTGAGACTCGTAAGATAAAAGCTTTGCCAAGTGGAATCCTACTTCACCTGCTCCGGCAATAATTATTTTCATTTTCGTGGGTTAATAAAAAGTGATACAAATATAGAACAAATTAAATATTGCCTTTATAAAAGCACTCCTTTTAATTATTTGTATCCAAGTATCTTAATTGTTTAAAAAAAATTAATGGTTTACTATTTTGTCTTCGCGTTGATATTTCAAATTGAAAATAAATATGTAGGTTTGCCAAAAAAAGATTTGTCAAAAATAAAACCTTATAAAAATAGTGACTTAGGTAAGAAAGAACAAGTTACTAAAATGTTTGATACCATCTCTGGAGATTATGATGGTTTAAACAGAGTTATTTCGTTTGGTATTGATGTGAAATGGCGAAAAAAAGTTGTTAAACTTGTTAACGAAACGACCCCTAAAACGATACTTGATATAGCTACTGGAACAGGAGACTTAGCCATTGCTTTAGCCAAAACGAATGCTGATAAAATAATTGGCTTAGATATTAGTAGCGGCATGCTTGATATTGGAAAACAAAAAATTTTAAAAAAAGAATTACAAAATACTATTGATATGGTTTTAGGTGATTCTGAAAAAATGCCTTTCGACGACGACACCTTTGATGCCATTACGGTCGCTTTTGGTGTGAGAAACTTTGAAACTTTAGAGAAAGGCCTTTCTGAAATATTAAGGGTTTTAAAACCAAATGGCATTTTTGTAATTTTAGAAACATCGGTTCCTAAAAAAACACCTTTTAAGCAGGGTTATAAATTCTATACCAAATTTATATTGCCGGTGATTGGTAGACTTTTTTCAAAAGACCAAAGTGCTTATTCATATTTAAGTGAATCGGCCTCAGTTTTTCCTTATGGAGAGGCTTTAAACAATATTTTAAGAGAAATTGGGTTTATAAATGTTAAAGATTATCCTCAAACTATGGGGGTTGCCACAATCTATACATCAACAAAAAAATAAAAATGAGAAATATTTTCTTTCTAATATCTTTTTTATTCCTATTTCAAACGAGTCATGCCCAGCTTTTTACAAAAGAGAAAATAACCTATGATGCCAATCAAGGTAGAGGGACTACCGATATGAATCTATTACGTTGGGGTTACTTTTTAGGTTTTAGTAATTATGATTTTAATTTTGATTACAACCAAGATTTAAGAGATATTTTTGTTAGAAGAAGTGTTGGTTTCAATGTGGGTTTAATTGGAAATTTTCGTATCAATAGTTTTATTGACATTCGGTTAGAACCTGGTTTATTAATTACTACGAGAGAATTAAATTATAGCGCTCAATATTTTCAAGGTATTTCTTATGGCGCCAACGACTTGATTCGTGAAGTTAAATCAACATACATTCATATTCCCCTATTAATTAAACTTTCAACCAAAAGAATTAATAATTTCAAGCCGTTTGTAGTTGGCGGAATTTCAACCGCTTTAAATCTTTCTAGTAACGAAACAAACCCAGATGACAACCGGAATGGACAATTTAGAACAACTAAAAATTCTTTGTTTTATGAACTTGGCTTTGGTATAGACTTTTACTTATATAATTTTAAATTCACACCTACTATTCGTGGTATATTTGGAATTAATGACGAACTCATTAGAGATGAAGATCCTAATAGTCCATGGACTGGCAACATTAGCAGTATGAAAACCAGAGGTGTCTTTGTAAACTTTACGTTTCAATAATATCAGCGCCGTTTAAATTCACTTAAAAAAATAGCCGTTGCTGCTGCTACATTTAAACTTTCTGTAGCCCGTAAACTACCAAACCTTGGAATACTTAACCTTTGAGTAATAAGCTCTTCTACATTTTTTGAAATACCATTAGCTTCATTACCAAAAATTAATACCCCTTGTTTTGGAATTTCACTTGAATACACAGATACACCATCCATAAAAGTTCCAAAACTAGATAACTCCGTTTGTTTTAAAAATTCCGGCACATCTAAATACGTTATATTAACTCTCGTGATAGACCCCATAGTTGCTTGAATAACTTTTGGGTTAAAACAATCCACCGTTTCTTCACTACAAATTAAATCTTTCACCCCAAACCAATCACACAAGCGTATAATGGTCCCTAAATTTCCTGGATCACGCACATCGTCAAGTGCAACAATTAAATTTTTAAGATCAATTGGTTTTGATTGTGGAATTTCAAAAATTGCTAAAGCTTTATTTGGTGACTTTAAAAAGCTTATACGCTGTAATTCAGATTCTGAAATTATTTCCTCATTCTTGGCATCAATATTGAAGGATTCTGTCGTATATAAAGTGTCAAGCACTAATTTTGATTGTAATAATTCTTTTATAGTTTTAACACCCTCAACCACAAAAAGACCATGTTTCAATCTATATTTTTTTTGCTTTAAACTTGTTATTAATTTTATTTGACTTTTAGAAAGCATTCTTTAATGAAAAATATTTTTTTATAAACATTTCAATAGCTAAAATAATAATAAGTCACCAGATAACTAATTAAAGACGTACAAATTAAAAGAAGTCTGTACTTTAAAAAAAAATAAGCATAAACAGATGAAATAATGTATTTTTGAATAAGAATTAAAAGACAAATAAATTTACTTAAAAATAATAGTTAACAATAAGCTTACTTGAAACGCTCACTTAATTATATCTTGATTTTGATTCTAGCTTCTGGGTTTTTTATTTCCTGTGATGCTATTAAAAGAGTGCCTCAAGACCGTTACTTATTATCAAAAAATACCGTTTATGTTAATGAAGAGAAAGATAATTCAGAAACATTAGACAATCTTATACACCAAAAACCTAATAGTGAATTATTAAGCTTCCCACTGCGTTTGCATATTTATAATTTAGCACGACCAAACATTGATTCAATAGTCAATGCTAATCTTGACAAAAGGCCAAAAAAGAGAAGCAGGCTTGAGTCTTTTCTTTCTAAAAAGCAATTAAACAAATACATAGATTCAAGAAAAAAATTTAATTCATGGCTTAAAGAAACAGGTGAAGCACCGGTAATTATTAATGAAGATAGAACGAAAAAAACGATAAAGCGTCTTGATGACTATCATATAAACAATGGTTGGTTTAATTCAAAATCTACCTATCGTATCAATAAAAAAGAAAAACAACGTGCAGAAATTGACTACCTCATAGATACTGGAGACCCCTATATTATAGATTCTATTTCAAAAAAACCAGAACCCTCTGTTGTTGATTCGTTATATAGATTAACCAAAAAGAATTCATATATAAAAAAGAACGAACAATACAAAACAACGAACTTTCAAATGGAGCGCGACCGCATTTCAACAGAAATTAGAAACAAAGGGGTATTCCATTTTAATCAAGATTATGTAACTTTTGAAATTGATACTGTTAACACCAACAAAAAAGTAAATGTTGAAGTTCAAATACAAGATAGGGCTATTAGAGTTCAGGATACTGTTGTTAGAGAACCATTTAAAATTTATTATATAAAAGATGTTAATATTTTTACTGATGGTACTTATGAAAACAGAAACGAGGACAGAACCGATTCAATAAAATACAACGGTTATAATTTGTACAGTATTGGCAAAATGAGGTTTCGACCAAAAGCGCTAACAGATGCCATTTTTATTACACCATATACCATTTTTAAAGATATTGACCGAACACGTTCTTATAGATATTTAAGCGAGTTAAGAACCTTTAAATATCCCGACATTAAATACACAGAGAATGATGACGCAACACTTACAACCGATATTTTTTTAACACCACTTAAAAAGTTTAGTTTAGGTTTTAGTACCGAAGTATCGCAAAGCAATATACAATCGGTAGGATTAGCTATAAATCCTAGCCTTTCAATAAGAAATATTTTTAGAGGCGCAGAAACGTTCGAAATTTCTGCTATTGGGGCTATTGGCGCTTCAAAAGACGCGTCAAAAGATGCCAATCAATTTTTTGATATCAACGAAATTGGTGCCGATCTCAAGTTAACCATTCCAAGACTATTCTCGCCTTTTAATACAGATAGAATAGTTCCTAAATACATGTCACCAAGCACAAGAATTAGTTTATCTACCACAAGCCAAACCAATATAGGTTTAGATAAACAAACCTTCAGTGGTACCTTTAATTATAAATGGAGTCCTTCAAAATATATCACAAACAGATTAGATTTATTTAATGCGCAATATGTTAGAAACTTAAATGTTGGGAACTACTTTGGTATTTATCAAAACTCTTACAACACACTTAATAATATTTCTAAATCAATAAATTATAATAACGGAGACGATTTAACGTATCCAGAACTAACGGATACTTTTATAAATACTGTTTTAAGTGGAGAGACTTCTTTAAACCCTGAAGATTTAGATTATATTTCTGTTGCAAGCATTAATGAACGCAAACAACGTTTAACAGAAAACAACTTAATATTCTCTTCAAGTTTTAGTTTGATTGAAGACACACGACAAAATCTATATGATGAGAATTTCTCTATTTTTAGAGTGAAGTTAGAATTAGCTGGGAATTTACTCTCAAG
The DNA here is from genome assembly GCF_057126245.1 of Yeosuana sp. NCBI lineage: Bacteria > Pseudomonadati > Bacteroidota > Flavobacteriia > Flavobacteriales > Flavobacteriaceae > Yeosuana > Yeosuana sp. The sequence continues at coordinate 71,767 of NZ_DBNGMQ010000089.1, forward strand.
TATGTCAGGCCTTTTAGGCTTAAATAAAGATAGTAATGACAGGTACGAATTTTTTAATGTTGCCTTTTCTCAATATGCAAAAACTGAATTAGACTTTATTAAGCATTGGGATTTAGGGAAAAATAACGTTTTAGCAATTAGGATGTATGGTGGTATAGCCATTCCCTACGGAAACTCCACAAGTATCCCATTCTCAAAGAGTTTCTTCGCTGGTGGTGCCAACGACAATCGTGCGTGGACTGCTTATAGTTTAGGACCCGGAAGTTCCCAAACATCAAATGAATTTAATGAGGCTAATTTGAAACTAGCTTTTAGTATTGAACAACGTTTTAATCTTTTTGGAGATTTGAATGGCGCTGTTTTCGTGGATTCTGGAAATATTTGGAATGTTTTAGATGAAGTTGATAACGAAGAAGCTGTATTCTCAGATTTTAACTCTTTAAAAGATATTGCTGTTGGATCTGGTTTTGGTCTCAGATACGATTTTAGTTTTTTTATCTTTCGTTTTGATGTAGGTTTTAAAACCTATGACCCTTCCTATAGAGATGAAAACCGATGGTTTAATGATTATAACTTTGAACATGCTGTTTACAACATCGGCATCAACTACCCATTCTAGGTTGATATTTTTAAAAACAAGCTATAACGTTTTAGTGTGATTTTAACCGTTTCAACACTCAAAACCGCCATTATATATTTAAAAATTCATTACTTTTGAAAATACAAATATTTTTATAAACTAATTTTTAATAAACAATGGGACATAATATAAAACCTGGTGTTGCAACAGGAAAAGAAGTTCAAGCAATTTTCAAACTAGCAAAAGAAAAAGGATTTGCTCTACCAGCAGTAAACGTGATAGGATCAGACACTATAAATGGTGTTTTAGAAACTGCCGCCTCTTTAAACGCTCCAGTAATTATTCAGTTCTCTAACGGAGGCGCTCAATTTAATGCTGGAAAAGGTTTAAACAATGACAATCAAAATGCAGCCATTGCGGGTGCTATTGCAGGAGCGAAACATGTTCATACATTATCAGAATACTATGGTGTTCCCGTTATTTTACATACAGACCACTGTGCAAAAAAATTATTGCCTTGGATAGATGGTTTACTAGATGCCAGTGAAAAACATTTTGCTGAAACAGGAAAACCTCTATATAGTTCTCATATGATCGATCTTTCTGAAGAACCAATTGAGGAAAATATTGCAATATGTAAAACCTACCTTGAGCGTATGAGCAAAATGGGTATGACTTTAGAAATAGAATTAGGTATTACCGGTGGTGAAGAAGATGGTGTTGACAATAGTGATGTTGATGATTCTAAACTTTATACACAGCCAGAAGAAGTTGCGTATGCTTACGAAGAATTAAGCAAGGTAAGTGACCAGTTTACTATCGCTGCTGCGTTTGGAAACGTTCATGGTGTTTATAAACCTGGTAACGTAAAATTGACTCCAAAAATCTTAAAAAATTCTCAAGACTATGTCACAAAAAAATATGGCGTTGGGCAAAATCATATAGACTTTGTATTCCATGGTGGTTCAGGATCTACTGTAGAAGAAATACGTGAAGGTATTAGCTATGGTGTTATTAAAATGAATATTGATACTGACTTACAATATGCATTTATGAGTGGTATTCGTGATTATATGAAGAAAAACGAAGATTACTTACAAGGACAAATAGGAAACCCTGATGGAGATGATTCTCCAAACAAAAAGTATTACGATCCCCGTGTTTGGTTACGCGCAGGAGAAGTGACTTTTGTAGAGCGTTTAAAAAAGGCGTTTGAAGATTTAAATAATGTAAACACGTTATAATTAAATAAAGTTAATACGATAAAAGACTCTGCACAAACGCAGGGTCTTTTTTTTTATTTAAATAATTCAAAAACAAGAAGTTAATAATAAATAATAAATAATTTCTTTAATAAAAGTATCAGCCTGTTACTACTAAATTAAAAAAAGGTTTAATTTTGTTTTTAGGTTTTATCATTTTTATTTTAATAGTGCGGCATAAAAAATTCCATTTATTAAAATAGATTTAAATTAATAAACCGTAATAAAAGTCGATTGATAATAGCTACAATCGTTAATTTAAAATCTAGAATATATGTCTTGGTTTAAAAGAAAAACAAAAGGAATTACTACTACTACACAGGATAAGAAAGATACTCCTAAAGGCTTATGGTATAAATCTCCCACTGGAAAAATTGTTGATGCAGAAGAATTAGAAAAGAATTTCTATGTAAGTCCAGAAGACGGTTACCATGTTAGAATAGGAAGTAAAGAGTATTTCGAAATCTTATTTGATGAAAATAAATTTAAAGAACTCGATTCCAATCTTGAATCAAAAGACCCTTTAAAATTTGTTGACACTAAAAAATATCCAGACCGTTTAAAGGCGGCTCAGGAAAAAACAAATCTTAAAGATGCCGTGCGTACAGCAGTTGGAAAATCTAAAGGAAAAGACTTGGTTATTGCCTGTATGGATTTTGCTTTTATTGGTGGTTCTATGGGAAGCGTTGTAGGTGAAAAAATTGTGCGTGCCGCAGATTATTCATTAAAAAACAATATTCCATTTATGATTATTTCAAAATCTGGTGGAGCACGTATGATGGAAGCAGCCTTATCACTAATGCAATTGGCAAAAACATCGGTAAAACTAGCACAATTAGCAGATGCGGGAATTCCATATATTTCATTATGTACCGATCCAACAACTGGAGGAACTACGGCCTCATTCGCCATGTTAGGAGACATCAATATTGCCGAGCCTGGAGCTTTAATTGGTTTTGCAGGTCCGCGCGTTGTAAAAGATACCACAGGTCAAGATTTACCTGAAGGGTTTCAAACATCGGAGTTTTTACTTGAACACGGCTTTTTAGATTTTATAACCTTAAGAAAAGAGCTTAAACATAAAATAAATCAATACATTGATTTAATAACGAATCAACCTCTAAGAGCCTAAATTTTAACAAACATTAATTTCCATATATTTTTTAATTAAATACACGTAAATTATTACTATATTTGCCGCTCGAAAGAAATCCTTTCGTATACATAAAAATCATTTACAATAATATTAGCATGTATTTAACAAAAGAAATTAAAGAAGAAATCTTCGCAAAACACGGTAAAGACAAGAACGATACCGGTACAGCTGAAGCACAAATTACCTTATTCACGCACAGAATCAATCACTTAACTCAGCACTTGAAAAATAATCGTAAAGATTTTAATACTGAGCGTTCGTTAGTAAAACTAGTAGGAAAACGTCGTTCTCTACTGGATTACTTAACGAAAAAAGATGTCTTAAGATATCGTGCCATAGTGAAAGAATTAGGATTAAGAAAATAAAAAAAAGAGGCATAAAGCCTCTTTTTTGCTTAAATATAACACAGTTACAACGTCATTACGAGGAGGGTAACGACCTGGTAATCTTTCCAAAAACAAACAGATTGCCATCTCACGTATAAAAACGTGATTCATAATGACACAAAATAAGAAGCTTTTTATAGTTTTTCATTGGTCACACAACAACTACACAACACAACGACCATTGTTTAATTAGAATTAAAAAATTTATGATTCCACAAGTTTTTAAAGAGGTCATAGACCTAGGTAACGGTAGAGAAATTTCTATCGAAACCGGAAAATTAGCAAAACAAGCGCACGGTAGCGTTGTTGTTCAATCGGGAAAATGTATGTTATTATGTACAGTTGTTTCCAACTACAAACAAGCAGATGTTGACTTTTTACCTTTAACGGTAGATTATCGCGAAAAATTTGCTGCTGCTGGACGTTATCCAGGAGGTTTCTTCAAAAGAGAAGCAAGACCAAGTGATGGTGAAGTATTAACTATGCGTTTAGTAGACCGTGTATTACGCCCATTATTCCCAAAAGATTACCATAGTGAAACGCAAGTGATGATTCAGTTAATGTCTCATGATGATGAGGTGATGCCAGATGCTATGGCAGGATTAGCGGCTTCGGCGGCCATTCAATTATCAGATTTCCCATTTGAATGTCCAATCTCTGAGGCCAGAGTTGGTCGTGTAAATGGCGAATTTGTGATCAACCCAACAAGAGCACAGTTATTAGAATCTGATATCGATATGATGATTGGAGCTTCGGCTGACTCTGTGATGATGGTTGAAGGTGAAATGGATGAGATTTCTGAAGAAGAAATGACAGAAGCCATTAAGTTTGCACACGAAGCCATTAAAGTACAATGTGCTGCGCAAGTAGCTTTAGCTGAGGCTTTTGGTAAAAAAGAAGTTCGTGAGTACGAACAAGAAGTTGAAGATGAGGATTTAGCAAAGAAAATTCATGAAATGGCATACGATAAAGTGTATACTGTTGCAAAAGCAGGTTCTGCAAAACATGAAAGAAGTGCTTCATTCGCTGAAATTAAAGAAGAAATAAAAGCAACTTTTTCTGAAGAAGAGCAAGCTGAGTTAGGCGGATTGATCTCTAAATACTATAGCAAAGCTGAAAAAGCTGCAGTTAGAGATTTAACCTTAAACGAAGGTTTACGTTTAGATGGAAGAAAAACTGACGAAATCAGACCTATTTGGTGTGAGATTGATTATTTACCATCAACGCACGGTTCTGCTATCTTTACACGTGGCGAAACGCAAGCGTTAGCAACCGTAACATTAGGAACTTCAAGAGAAGCAAACCAAATAGATATGCCATCTTTTGAAGGTGAAGAGCGTTTCTATTTGCACTATAACTTCCCTCCTTTTTCTACAGGTGAAGCAAGACCTATTCGTGGCACCTCTCGTAGAGAAGTAGGTCATGGTAACTTGGCACAACGTGCTTTAAAAGGTATGGTTCCTGCAGATTGTCCTTACACGGTTCGTGTGGTGTCTGAAATATTAGAAAGTAATGGTTCGTCTTCAATGGCAACTGTTTGTTCTGGTACTATGGCCTTAATGGATGCTGGTGTGCAATTAAAGAAACCCGTTTCTGGTATTGCTATGGGATTAATTACCGATGTTGATTCTGGAAAATATGCTGTTTTATCTGATATTTTAGGAGATGAAGATCATTTAGGTGATATGGATTTTAAAGTAACTGGTACGGCCGATGGTATAACGGCTTGCCAAATGGATATAAAAGTAAAAGGATTGAGTTACGAGATTCTTGTACAAGCATTAAAACAAGCTCGTGACGGACGATTACATATCTTAGATAAAATTACGGATACGATTGCTGTACCAAATGCAGATGTTAAATCTTATGCACCAAAAATGGTGACTAGAACGATCCCTAACGAATTTATTGGTGCTTTAATTGGTCCTGGTGGAAAAGTAATTCAAGAATTACAAAAAGAAACCAATACAACCATTGTTATTAACGAAGACCCAGTAACAGAAGAAGGTATTGTTGAAATTTTAGGAATAGGACAAGAAGGTATTGATGCTGTTTTAGCAAAAATAGACTCTTTAATGTTCAAACCAACTGTTGGTAATGTATATGAAGTTAAAGTTATAAAAATGCTTGATTTTGGCGCTGTGGTAGAATATCTAGACGCTCCAGGAAATGAAGTATTATTGCACGTAAGTGAATTGGCTTGGGAACGTACAGAAAATGTATCTGACGTTGTGAATATGGGAGACGTTTTTGAAGTGAAGTACTTTGGTGTAGATCCAAGAACTCGCAAAGAAAAAGTATCTCGCAAAGCTATTTTACCAAAACCTGAAGGTTATGTGGCTAGACCACCTAGAGATGATTCTAGAAGTGGCGGACGTGACAACAGAGGTAGAGACAACCGAGGTAGAGACAATCGCGGACGTGATAACCGTCGTGATGACAGAAAACCAAGAGAAGATAGAAAAGACGATTAATTTCTATAACATTCTATAAATAAAAAAACCGCTTCAAAAATTTGAAGCGGTTTTTTTATACTGTTTAGTTAGTGAACTATTATTTTATCTACAAATACATACTGGCCAAATTTTGCCACAACAATTTTTATACCTGTTCCTAGATTATACGTTTCTAGATTAATCTCACTGGTATTAAAACTCTTTTTTGTTAATAATGCCCCACTAATATCATAGATTAAAAGCTCCGTGTCTCTATAATCTATATCTTTATTTATAATCAACCTTAGGGTGTCGTCTGTATTAAATATTGTTTTTTCTAAATGAGCCTTCGCTTTATCTAAAAGAACATCATTTTCTATATTTAATAAAGCGTCACTTACAGATAACACGTCTATTTTATCAATAGCCCCATTCTCCAGAATAATAGTATTATTTCCAGAATTTAGAGTTTTTATAATGGGAAAACTTGTTGGATTCCCTGCCTGATAACAATATCCATCAGAATATGGTAAAAGAACAGTTTCTGCTGCTGCATTAACTGTTATTTTCAAACTGGACAACGTCGGATTTGCATAGAACACATTTATAACATATAGATCTGTATTAGTCACATTAACAGTATCAAACGTTAATGAATTACCATCACCCAAAACATTTACCGCTTTACCCCCTGAAGCATTTACACAGGTTATCTCAGTTCCTCCAATAATAGTTGCAGATTCCGCTTCGAAAGTACTAACAGAAGGACTACTGGGTTCACCCGAACCATTATCAGCTCCTATATTTGTAGATGTCGATAAATCTACCAAATTTCCAAAAATATCTTTTGTAGCACTCGATGTGATATCTTGAAATATTCCTGCACCTGCCAATGGAAAAGTAGGCTCTGTAAAACTTAAAGCACTGCCTAATGCCGGACTAAAAGTCAAGAGTTTATATCCTGAAAAATGTCTTCTACCCTTATCTAGAAATCTTGGGTCTAACTCCTTTCTGGTCGCATCTAAATTTTTAAAATTAGTTTTAATAGTCCCTCCAAACATCATGTTATTTGCGAAATTAGGGGTATTAACATCAAACAAATAAGCCTTCTCACCAAGCTTTGCTCCAGGTTCTAAATAAATAATATTATTTATAAAATTTAAGTCTGCAGCCTTTAAGCTTATTTCAGAATCCCCAATAACATTTTTATAATCGGTACCTTGATATATGGTATTGTTATAAATAAAGACATTCGTACTCTTTTGTGGATTATAGGCATAATCACTTACCCACAATAATCTATTCTTTCCTCCTTTATCAATAGCACCATCATTGACACTAATGTTATACCTCCAAATTACATTGTTATTCCTGCCTAAAGTTTCGCAAAAACCTCCAGCAGAATCTTCAGAATAATTATATTGAAATAAAATGTTCGTATTCCCATAATCGACATGCATACCCGATGAATCACCTCCACCTCGCGCATGCTGTGAGGTATTATATTGAGCTACCACATCGTCTGAACCAAACACCCACATACCACTACCCCTTGCCGTCATTCTAGAATCTGAATCCGATCCTGTAAAACGCATCAGGTTTCTTTCATATAACACGCGTTTTGAAACTGATATGATGGTTCCTGAACCTCCTAAATCGATAAAGGTATTATTCCTTATAATAGCGTCTGAAACATATTTTCTCAACCAAACACCTGTACGTTCAATATCTGTAAAATAACAATCTTCAATAATAACATCATTTACAAAGGCATCAAGAAAATAAATGCCTGTAGTTCTAATATTATTGAAAGCGGTACCCACACTATTTACTGAATAAATGTTTTGTAGTTTCAAATTAGAAAACCTAAAGTGATTAAAAAGAACAGCGTCTTCAAAATCGCCAGACCCTGGTAAGGTTTTAAAACTCTGTATATAAATTCCAAAAGCTTGATTGTCCG
>NZ_DBNGMQ010000090.1:0-60057 GCF_057126245.1 Yeosuana sp.
TTAGATTACTTTTACGTTTACTGCGTTCAGTCCTTTTTTGCCTTCTTGCAAATCGAATTCTACTGCATCACCTTCACGAATTTCATCGATTAATCCAGAAATGTGTACAAAATGTTCTTTGTTGTTGTCATCTTCAATGATGAATCCAAAACCTTTAGAATCGTTGAAGAATTTTACTGTACCTTTACTCATTGTTTAAATATTATAAAAATTAAGTCACAAAGATACAATAATTATTAAAACAAATACAAAAATTATATTTTTATTTTTATTTGTAATTAACGCAATATCAGTTTTTTAATAAGTTCTTTTCCTAACTCTTCATTAATTAAGTCAATTATTTTTTGTTTGCCGTAACTTAATTCTTCTCTTAGAACGCTAGAACTAAGTTGAACGTAAAGTGTATTTCGTTCTAATTGAACAGATGTTGTATATTGATTTACACCATTACCCATAAGCGAAGCCCAAGCATCGGCAACATTTACTTTGTTTAAACCTGATTCTAATTTATTAGTTTGAACAAATTCTTTTAAGGCTTCTGATATACTTATATGGTCATTGTTGCGCTTTGCCATTAGTTTAGGTTTATGGGTTTATAAGGTTTGTATAGATATACATTTCTATCCTTATTAATGATTTTTAATTGTGTTTCTGAAGCTGATAAAATAGTTTCTTTCCAATCTGAAAAATGGGTATTGTAGTAAATATTTAAACTGTCGTTTTCTATTTTAATAACAAATTGTTCTGAATCTTTTGAGGTTTTGAAAGTGCCATTTAATAATGGTTTTAACTTTTTTCTAAATCCTGTTAAACTGTCTGTAACACTAAAATAGTCAATATATTCATTATAATTATAATCATGTTCTTCACCAGAGGCCAAGTAAACTTTTTCAATTTCCCAGTATCCATCAATATGTTCTAAAAACGTTTCAGGATGTTTGTTGCAGCTACAAGTTATAAGAATAATTAAGATTAAAAAGAGATGTTTCATAAGGTTAAAGCTTAAATATTTCGTAAGATTGATGTGCTTGTTTAATAGCATTTTCGGTTCTATCTCCATGTGTGTCGCTTATAAAAATTTGTCCAAAATTTTCATTATCTACCAAAGATATAATTTGTGTAACACGTTGTTCGTCCAATTTATCAAAAATATCATCTAATAATAAAATAGGAATATCACCACTTTGCTTTTTAATAAAATCAAATTGGGCTAATTTAAGGGCAATTAAAAAGGATTTTTGCTGTCCTTGACTACCAAACTTTTTAATAGGATGTTCTTCAATATTAAAATGTAAATCATCTTTATGAATTCCTACACTTGTATATTGTAAGGCTTTGTCTTTGTTAATGACATTTTTTAAAAGCACGTCTAAATTAGTATCAAATAAATCACTTTGGTATACTAAATTTACAACTTCATTATTATTACTTATAGCTTTGTAACGTGCTTTAAAAACAGGAATAAATTCTTCTAAAAAAGCTTCTCGTTTTTTAAAAATATTTGTTCCATAATCCATTAACTGGCTATTGTAAATTTCTAGTGTATCCTTATTAAAGGTATGATTAAGTGCAAAATATTTTAATAATGCATTGCGCTGGCTTAAAATTTTGTTATAGTTAATTAAGTCTGTTAAATAGGCTTTGTCACTTTGTGAAATCACGCTATCAATAAATTTACGCCTTGTGTCACTACCTTCAATAATTAGATCTCTATCTGTGGGAGATATTATTACTAATGGCAAAAGACCAATGTGTTCACTAAATTTTTCATAAACTTTGCCATTGCGCTTGATTATTTTTTTTTGTCCTCGTTTTAGGCTAATAATAATTTTTTCAGAGTTATCATATTTTAGATAGTCACCATGTATAACAAAAAAATCTGTATCATGCTTAATGTTTTGTGTTGCAACCGGATTAAAATAACTTTTGCCAAATGATAAATGATAAATTGCATCAAGAATATTGGTTTTTCCAATACCATTGTTGCCAACAATACAGTTTATTTTGTCATTAAAGGTGAATACTTTACTATCAAAGTTTTTATAGTTGAGTAATGAAAGCGATTTTAAAATCATATAAAAAGTTACTTAAAGTCTTTTTAATGCTTTAGAAATAAAAGACTGTGCAAATTATTCAAAAATAACAAATAAATAACCTTTAAATTATGTAGAAAAATTATATTTTTGCCACGCATTAATAAAGAATATATGGCCACTTATAATAAAAGAGGATACAAACCAAAAAATAAAGGACAAAAAGAACACGATATTGAAACGGGTTCAAGAACTGCAGAGGTTTTTAATACGCTCGATGAATCTGCTTCAAAAACAGAAGCATTTGTAGAAAAGAATCAAAAATTCATTTTTATTATTATTGGAGTTGTTGCTGCAGTAGTTTTAGGGTATTTAGGGTATACTGAGTTTATTGCTAAACCGAAACAAGCTACAGCTATGAATGAAATGTTTCAAGCTCAAAAATATTTTGATGAGGCTGTAAATGGTGTTGAAAAAGATTCATTATTTAATTTAGCACTAAATGGCGGCGAAGGTAAATTCGGAATGCTTGATATTATTGATGAATATGGTGGAACTCCAGCAGCTAACTTAGCTAATTATTATGCCGGAACAGCATATTTAAAATTGAAAGATTATAAAAATGCCGTTTCTTATTTAAACGATTTTTCTAGTGATGATGAAGTCTTAGCACCACTGGCGAAAGGGAATATTGGAGATGCTTTTGTACAGTTAAATCAATTAGAAGATGCTTTAGATTATTACGAGCAAGCAGCACAAATGAGAGATAATGAGTACACCACACCTATGTACCTTTATAAAGCAGGAATAATTGCGTTAGAGTTAGATAAAGCAGATAAGGCATTAGGATATCTTGAAACAATTAAAGAAAAATATCCATCAGCTTCCGAAACAGCAATGGTAGAAGTGCTAATTGGAAAAGCAAAAGTATTGGCAAATAAATATTAATATGGCTACGGCAAATCATAATTTATCTACTTACGATAAAGCAACAATCCCAAACGCGAGTAAATTTCGGTTTGGGATTGTTGTTTCAGAGTGGAATCCATCTATTACAGAAGGGTTATATAATGGGGCTTATCAAACCTTAATAGAAAATGGGGTTTTGCCTAAGAATATTATTCGTTGGGATGTTCCAGGAAGCTTTGAGCTTATTTATGGTTGTAAAAAAATGCAAGAGCAAATGCTTAATGTAGTCATTGCTATTGGTAGCGTTATTAGGGGTGAGACTAAACATTTTGATTTTGTTTGCGAAGCTGTTTCTCAAGGTATTAAAGACCTTAACGTGATTCATGAAACACCTGTAATTTTTTGTGTTCTTACAGATAATACCATGCAACAAGCTATAGATCGTTCAGGTGGCATACATGGTAATAAAGGTACTGAAGCTGCCGTTGCAGCTATTAAAATGGCAGAATTGCGAAAAAATAGTTAGTTCGTTTTAGTTCTATTGCTCCATTCCCGATATCAAGTTTTATCTGTTTTTGTTAACAATTTTTGGCATTTGCTATTACTGATTCTATCTATTTTTAAGTATTTTTGAACAACATGCAAAAGCGCTGTTTTGTTTAAATCAAGAAAAAATAAGTCATTTAGTTATTCATCGAGATTTTCTGAGGATAAGAAAGTTAAAGGTAATCAAGAAGAAGCTTCTAATTATGAAGGCTTTAGTTCTAAATGGAGAAAACATCAAGGATTTAGTAGTAAAAAGCAAAAAAAAGGAATGTCTTTAATTGTCTTAGTTTTCGTTTTAGTTTTGCTACTGATTAGTATGTATATATTGGATATTAAGTTTAGGTAACTTAATATAATGTGTTATGGGAATATTCAAATTAAGAAAAAATAAAAGATTTAACTATACACCTCGTCATTTTGACGATAAAGGAGAAGGGAATCCATTTGAAATTAAACATAAGTTTGATGATTATAGAAAAACAGTTGGAGGTAATACAGGTTTGAAAGCCAAAATTAATAATGCTCTTGACGATTTAAAAAGTAATCCAGACCAAACGGCTAATAGGAGAATCATCTTTATAGTTTGTATACTCATTTTAATATTTCTTATTATTATTGATTTTGATTTGTCTATTTTCTTTTCAAAAAAATAAATGGCTGACATAATTCAACTATTACCGGATCACGTTGCAAATCAAATTGCGGCTGGAGAGGTCGTACAACGCCCTTCATCAGTTGTTAAGGAATTGTTGGAAAATGCTATTGATGCTGATGCAACGGTTATAAAACTCATTATTAAAGATGCTGGCAAAACTTTGGTTCAAGTTATTGATGATGGTAAAGGAATGAGCGCAACAGACGCCAGATTAAGTTTCGAGCGCCATGCCACGTCAAAAATTAGAAATGCTGATGATTTATTTCATTTGAATACAAAAGGGTTTCGCGGAGAAGCCTTAGCGAGTATTGCGGCTATTGCTCATGTTGAATTAAAAACCAAACAGGACCATGAAGAGTTAGGTACTTGTATTGTTATAGAAGGTAGTGATGTGACTGCTCAGGATGTTGTCGTAACACCTAAAGGAACGTCTTTGTCAGTAAAGAACTTATTTTTTAATATTCCAGCTAGGAGAAATTTTCTAAAATCAAACACAGTAGAATTACGTCATGTTATTGATGAGTTTCATAGAGTAGCCTTGGCACATCCTAATATTTCATTTGCCTTATATAATAATGGCAGTGAAACATTTAATTTGCCCGTTAGTAATTACAGACAACGTATTGTAAATATTTTTGGAAGTAAAACTAATGAAAAATTGGTACCTGTTTCAGAGGATACCGAAGTCCTTAAAATTTCGGGTTTTGTGGGTAAACCAGAATTTGCTAAGAAAACACGCGGTGAACAATATTTTTTTGTTAATGATAGGTTTATAAAAAGTGCCTATCTCAATCATGCTATAAGTTCTGCCTTTGATGGATTGCTAAAAAACGGATTTCACCCTAGTTATTTTTTAAACTTAAAAGTCAATCCCCAAAGTATTGATATCAACATTCATCCTACAAAAACTGAGATTAAGTTCGATGACGAACATACCCTATATGCATTGTTGCGTTCGGCTGTTAAACACAGTTTAGGACAGTTTAATATTGCACCTGTTTTAGACTTTGAGCGCGATCCTAATCTTGATACTCCTTACAATTACAACCAGAAAGAAAATAAGGGGCCTAGTATTGAAGTCGATAGGTCGTTTAACCCATTTCGGGAAGAGAGAAAATCATCTTCTAATTCAGGTTTTTATAAAAAGGAACCTACAACTAGTTGGGAAAGTCTATATGTTGGTTTAGAGTCAAAAGGCACTAAATCACAGCAAGATTTTAGTGAAGTACATTTTGAAAGTGTTAATAATACAGAATCATTATTTCGAGATGATAATCATCTAGACAATATTCAAACAACATATCAGCTCCATAATAAATATATTGTAAGCACTATAAAATCTGGTATGTTGTTAATAGATCAGCATCGCGCACATCAACGTATTTTATATGAAGACTTTTTAACAAATTTAACTGTGAAAGGCGCTTCCAGTCAACAGCTTTTATTTCCATTACAAATTCATTTTTCAATTCAAGAGATTGAAATTATAAAGCAGCTACAAGAAGACCTAGAATATACAGGTTTTGTATTTTCTAACGTAACTAATGAAACTATAGAAATTATAGGTGTCCCTATTGGTATTCCTGAAAGCGAAGTCTCTATTATTTTAGAACAATTGATCAGTGATGTAGAAAATGAAGTGCCTGATAGTAATTTTAGTGTTACAGACTTACTCGCAAAGTCTTTGGCAAAAAGTTTAGCCATTAAAAATGGTCAACCACTTAAAAAAAGTGAACAAGAACATTTAGTGAATAGATTGTTTGCTTGTAAAGAACCCAATGCGTCTCCTACTAATAGAACAACATTTGTGACGATGAGTGTAGATGAGTTGGATAAAAAATTTATTTAGTTATGATGAGAATTTCAGAAACCGTTAAACATTTATTAATTATTAACGCGATTATGTTTATTGGTACATTAGCCATAGGGAATGGAACCTTATTTTTTGATTTATTTGCTTTACACTTTCCTAAGAACCCAAACTTTGAATTCTGGCAAATTATAACACATATGTTTATGCATGGAGGTTTTATGCATATTTTATTTAACATGTTCGCTCTATGGATGTTTGGAACCCCTGTTGAGCAATATTTAGGAGGAAAAAAGTTTTTATTTATTTATATATCTGCAGGATTAGGCGCTGTGTCTTTACAGCTTGGTTATTATTATTTTAACTTTTTACCTTCGTATAGCAGCTTAGTTAGTTCAGGTATTAGTCCCGATGAAATAATTAAAATATTAACAAATAATCAAGTTACAAGCGGTGTTTCAAAAGCTCAATTTGCAGAGCTTCAAAATATATTTCCCATTTTTAACGCTTCTATGGTTGGAGCTTCTGGCTGTATTATGGGTATTTTAGTTGCTTTTGGAATGATGAATCCAGAAGCCAAATTGATGATGATTTTTTTACCAATTCCTATAAAAGCAAAATATTTTATCCCAGGTATTATTATATTAGATTTGATTTCTGGTATTACAGGACAATCATTTTTTAGTCCGAGTAATACAGCATATATGGCTCATGTTGGTGGCGCTTTAACAGGATTTATCATTATGTGGTATTGGAAAAAAACACAGTTTAACAAAAACCGTTGGTATTAATGTCTCTCACTCAAGATTTAAAAGATAAATTATCAAGACTTAATGTTTTAGAAAAAATTATTGCTGTTAACGTGGTAATTTTTTTATTAGGATTGTTATTGCAGTTAATTAATGGTTCTTTTCAACAATCAAGTTTAAGTTGGTTAGAGTTACCAAGTGATGTTTTTGATTTTATAATTAAACCATGGACTATTATTACCTATGCCTTTGCTCATTATGACTTTTTGCATTTGCTCTTTAATATGCTTTGGTTGTATGTTATTGGTCAAATGTTTTTAAATTTATTTGGCCCTAAACTAGCATTAAACGTTTATTTTTTAGGTGCTATTTTTGGTGGACTTTTATTTATACTTTGCTATAATTTATTTCCACAGGTGTTTATGACTGGAAATAGATTGGTTGGCGCTTCTGCAGCCGTTAGATCGTTATTAATTTTTTTATGTGCCTATTTACCAACTAAAGAAATAAGATTTTTTACCTTTAATTTAAAACTTTGGTATTTTGGATTGGCTATTGTCATTATTGATGTTTTGGGACTTTTTGGTAATAATGCCGGGGGTAATTTGGCACATATTGGTGGTGCTGCACTTGGCTATTTTTATGCCATTCAATTACGAAAAGGGACTGATATTGGTAAGGGTTTTGAGCGTTTTATCGATTGGGTTATAAGCCTCTTTAAAGTAACAAAAAAATCACCTTTAAAAACGGTTCATAAAAATAAATCTAAAGTTGGCGGTTATTCAAAAACAGATTTTGATGCCCTTAATAATCAAAAGAAGATAGATGTTATTTTAGATAAAATAAGTAAAAGCGGTTACGACAGTTTGACTTCCGAAGAGAAAGAATTTTTATTTAAAGCAGGTAAATAGCAGGAATGAAGAAACTGTCTTTTTTTGATAAACTCATATTTGTTGTTAATGCCATAGCAGCAACTCTACTTCTTTTGTCTTATATATTGCCTTATGTTCCGCCGAAAACATTTTTATTTTTATCGGTTCTAGGCCTAGGAGTGCCTTTGTTAACATTGCTTAATGTTTTGTTTTTTGTTTATTGGCTTTTAAAAATTAAAAAGCAATTGCTTTTGTCTTTAATGGTTCTTATTGTGGGTTATATTTTTTATGGTTCATTATATAAGTTTTCTTTGGTAAAAGAGATAAATAAAAATGAGGATATTAAGGTGATGAATTTTAATGTAAGATTATTTAACCTTTACAATTGGATTGAAGAAACGGATATCGATTTTAAGATTATGAATTTTTTAAAATCTCAATCACCCGATATTTTGTGTATTCAAGAATATCATCCAGATTCAAATGTGGATTTATCATTTTTTAAATATCGTTATGATAAACTGTCTGGAAAGTTGATCAAACATGGCCAAGTCATTTTATCTCAATATCCCATTATTAATTCGGGTTCTGTCGAGTTTCCAAATACCGCTAATAATGCTATTTATGCAGATGTTGTAAAGGGTAGAGATACCTTCAGGATTTACAACATTCATTTGGAGTCTTTAAGAATTGATACGGATGCCGAAAAACTTAAAGAGGAAGGATCAGAACGTCTTTTTAAGCAGGCAGGAACTACTTTTAAAAGACAACAATTTCAATCTGAATTATTTCTTTTACATAAAAAAAAGTGCAAGTATAAAATGATTATTTGCGGTGATTTTAATAATACGGCTTATTCTTATGTGTATAGAAACATAAAAGGCGATTTAATAGATACGTTTAAAGAGGCAGGTAGTGGCTTTGGAAGAACCTACGATTTTAAGTTTTTTCCCGTTAGAATCGATTTTATTTTTGCTGATGAAGCTTTTACTGTTAATACTTTTAAAACATTTGACGAGCATCTTTCAGATCATTATCCAATTATGACGTCTTTAGGATTAGAAGAGTAGATTTCGATTTATATCAAAGAGCAATCAACGATATCTGAGATGATATGAATGACTAAACCCAAGGCTACTAAACGGGTTTTCTTCGGAATTAAAAGCACCACATAAATTCCAATAGAAAGATATGAATGTAAGGGATGAAAATTGATACTGCACCTATTTGGATCAAAAACAGGATTTGCCAGTAAATGATCGATATCAATCCATAGCCCTGAAAGCATAATTAAAAACGCCATCACCCACATTTTTCTATACGCAACCAATGCAACTAAAAGTGGCAGAATCAAATGACAACTATAATGAATTATTGTTTGAAGCATTAATGGGTGCTTATGGTTTGCGATTCCAAATAAGTAATAGCATTTGTACCCTCATTAAATAGTAAATCTAAGATGCTAAGATTGTTTATAAAGCCATGTTTATTGCTAAATACTTGTGTGTAATTTTCAAATTGCGGACTTTGACTTTTAGCATTTACTAAATATCTAAAATCTTGCTTATTATCAACAATCTTTTGGTAAGTCGCTGTTTTCGATTGGTTTATATCCAATTGTAAACAGTCACAAATTATCTCAAAACATTTTAAATTAAAGTCGAGTATAAAATTGGTTTTCATTTCGAATAAAGGTTGTAATTCATCTTTATAAAACTCAAAAAAAGGTGAGGTGCTATAGGCCGAAATTAACGATTTCCAATGAAGTAATTGCCAATTTGTATCTTGAGCTATTTTCACATCACGGTATTTCTGACGATTTTTCTGTGTGTGAATTACAGGAATGTTCAAGAGCAACTTTCCGTTAGAAGCATAAATATAGGTTCTACTTCGGAAGGTTTGCTTTAGGAAATTATCATCCATCTCAAACGTAACCTCTTTGGCTTTTACAATAGCTGTAAAATGAGCAATATTAGGAAAGTATATAGGATGTATTAAGATGTTCATATACTAATTAATATATCACAACTTACTTTCTCTTCAGAAAATAGTTTATGTGTTTTCTTTCTTGCGTTTACGCCATTTATTAAAACCTGTCCATCCAATAAGCACCACTAAAAACGGAATTAAATACGATACAGGTTGCCCACCGCCTCCAACGGTTGTGAACAATCGGTCCCATCTAATTTTATCAAAGCCAGTTCCATTGGTATTCCAGCTCATCCAAATAAACACTGGTTTACCAACAACGTGGTCAAAAGGCACAAATCCCCAAACCCTAGCATCTTGTGAGTTATGGCGGTTATCACCCATCATCCAATAGTAATCTTTTTTAAAGGTATAGGTTGAAGTGACTTCACCATTAATTAAAATTTGATTGCCTTGAACCTCTAAAGTGTTACCCTCATAAGCTGTTAGAGCGCGTTTGTAAAGCGGTAAATTATTTAAATTAATATCTATAGTTTTCCCAGCTTTAGGTATGTAAAGTGGACCAAAAAAATCATTATTCCAATTGTATTCAGGGTTATTTGGAAAAATATTAGAATTCCTAACGCCTTTTTCTTCTTTTAAAGGTTTAATACTTTTAATATTTGGATGATTTTTGAATCTGGATAAATCTTCATCTGTAATTGCAGGAAAATAACTTACAGATCTATCTTGATTGTACTGAGGAAAATCGGTGATATTATATCTATTAGCCAATTGATAGTTGTTAAATGCCCCATTTTTTGTTTCAATCATATAAGAAAACTGAAGTTTGGCGCGTTCAGGTAATTCATTTTGTTTTCCATTAATGTACACAAAACCATCTCTAACTTCAAGTGAATCTCCCGGAAGCCCAACACAGCGTTTTACATAATTGGTTTTTTTGTCAATAGGTTTGTAGTAAAACTTATCTGTATGTCTCATGTCTAACATCGTATCAACAGGCCAGTTAAAAACAACAATATCATTATGTTTTATCTTTTGAAAACCAGGAATTCTCAAATAGGGTAACTCATATTTTGAAGAATAAGATTTTATATTTAAAACAGGAATGGTATCATGTACCATAGGCGCTGCAATGGTTGTCATTGGCACTCTAGCTCCATAATGAAATTTGCTAACAAACAAGAAATCGCCAACTAATAATGTTTTTTCTAATGATGACGTTGGTATGGTAAATGGTTGTATAAAATAGGTATGCACAATAGTCGCCGCTACAATAGCAAATAAAATAGAACTTATCCAGTCTCCTAAACCAGTTTTTGGATGTAAACTCCTGTCTTTAAGATGGGTTACATCGGTTGCATAATTTAAATAGTAATTATAAAAACCAAGTGTAATAACTTCTAGAATAGTATCTGCATTAGAATTTTTACCAAAACTTCTGGCAGTTTCTACCCAAATAACAGCAAACATAATAAGGTTTACAATAGGTAGAAATAATAGAAAAGTCCACCACCAAGGTCTATTTATTATTTTCATTAAAATAACAGCATTATAAACTGGTATAAATGCTTCCCATGCCTGTCTACCAGCTTTTACATATAATTTCCAGGTTCCTAAACCATGAATTCCTTGAATAATCAAGAAAAAAATAAACCATTGCATTAGAGTCATAATTATAATTTTTATTGTTAGAGGTTTTTAGTTTTTAAACGTTACACGATTAAAAGCTCTTAACCAATATTTAACACATCATTCATTGTGAAAACGCCTGTTTTGCCATGAATCCATTCAGCAGCGATTACAGCTCCAAGGGCAAACCCTTGTCTGTTATGAGCAATATGATCTATAGTAATCGTATCTACTTCGCTTTTGTAAGTAATCGTATGTGTTCCTGGAACATCTTCAATGCGTTTTGCTGTAATATTTATAGTGTTTTCAGTACGTTCATTAAGTTTCCATTCGTTATAACTTGAATGTTCAATAATAATATCGTTTGCTAATGATATTGCTGTTCCGCTCGGTGCATCTAATTTTTGTGTATGATGTATTTCTTCTATACTCACATTATATTGTTTTAGTTGGCTCATCATTCTCGCTAAAGTTTTATTGAGTTCAAAGAAAATGTTAACTCCTAAACTAAAATTGGATGCATATATAAAAGCGCCTTGTTTTTCTTTACAAAGCGTAACGGCATTTTTATAATTTTCTAACCAGCCAGTAGTTCCTGAAATAACAGGAACGTTATTGTTTAAACAGTTTGATATATTGTTAAAAGCAACTGTTGGAATGCTAAAGTCTATAGCAACGTCTGCTTTTGTGATATCATAATCATGATCACCTTTGTCTATTTTAAGAACAATGTTGTGACCGCGTTCAATTGCTGTTTTTTCAATGGTTTTCCCCATTTTTCCGTAACCAAGTAAAGCAATATTCATTCTTACTGTTTTTAAAATTTAAAATTTAATGTTAGTCCGAGATCACTTTTAGCATCAAATTCGTTGACTTTGAAATGAGGTGATAAGGATAAATTTTCATCAATATTATATTGAAGAAGATGTGCATCAACATTGGCATCTATAATATTAAGCGCATAAATACCGATGGTTACTAAAAGTGATACTTCTTTATTTTTTCTGTAAAATTTTTGACCTCGTTGTAAGCCGTCTAAAGTAACTCGATCAATAAACTCATCATCTTCAAATCCGGCCAATCTTCTTTTATAAGCATCTCTATATCGGTTATAGTTTTTATTATTTGTTGTATAAAAATAAATTCCAGTACCTAATGCCCCATATACTAGAGGTATTTTCCAATACTTTTTATTGTAGGCTTGTCCTAAGCCTGGTAAGATAGCTGAATAAAAGGCAGCTTTAGCAGGAGATAGCGGGTTAATAGGTTCTGCAACCTTTGTGGTTTCTTCAACAATTAATGTATCAGTATCTACTTTCTTTATTTTTTCATTGTCTTGTCCAAATATTGAAAAGCAAAACAAAAAACAGATAGCATTAATTATAAAGAATTTATTTAGCACGTTCAACTAATTTTTTAAGACGATTAAAATCCTCTTCAGAATGGAAAGGAATTGTAATCTTTCCTTTTCCATTATTAGAAACTTTAACGTCTATTTTATGCCCAAAGTATTCTGAAAATTCTTTTATTCCATTTTGAATGTATTCCGGAACTTTAGTTTTAGTGTCAGCCTTTTTAGTGGTAGCAAAACTTTCAGGATTATTAAAATTTCTTACTAGTTCTTCAGTATCTCTTACGGAAAGTTTTTTTGATAAAATATTTTCGTAAATATCGAGTTGCGTGGCGTAGTCTTCAATGGTAATAATAGCACGACCATGACCCATAGATATAAAACCATCACGCATACCTGTTTGTATAATTGGGTCTAGTTTTAATAATCGTAAATAGTTGGATATGGTAGATCTTTTTTTACCAACGCGCTCACTCATTTGCTCTTGAGTAAGATTAATTTCATCAATTAACCGTTGGTAAGAAAGTGCAATTTCAATAGGATCTAAATCTTGACGTTGGATATTTTCAACCAAGGCCATTTCTAAAGATTCTTGATCGTTGGCAATTCTGATGTAAGACGGAATCGTTTCAAGACCAATAAGTTTGGATGCTCTAAAACGGCGTTCGCCAGATACTAATTGATAACTATTGAAGTCTAATTTCCTAACGGTTATTGGCTGAATAACACCAAGTTCTTTTATAGAAGATGCTAATTCACGTAAAGTTTCCTCATTAAAATTGGTTCTAGGCTGAAAAGGATTCACCTCTATAGAATCAATATCTAGCTCAACAATATTACCAATAACTTTATCGGCATTCTTATCTTGTACAGATTGTATGTCGTTACTAGGGTCTTTTAATAGTGCTGACAAGCCTCTTCCTAAAGCTTGCTTCTTCGTTGCTTTAGCCATATTTTAAGAGTTTTTATTGATAATTTCTTTTGCCAAACTTAAGTAATTAGTTGCACCTTTACTACTGGCATCATATTTTATTATATTCTCACCGTAACTAGGCGCTTCGCTTAAGCGCACATTTCGTTGTATAATGGTTTGAAAAACCATATTATTAAAATGTTTTTGAACTTCTTCAACTACTTGATTAGACAATCTTAGTCTTGAATCGTACATGGTTAATAATAAGCCTTCAATATCTAATTCCGGATTATGGATTTTTTGAACACTTTTTATAGTGTTTAAAAGTTTTCCTAAACCCTCTAAAGCAAAATATTCACATTGTATAGGAATGATGACGGCATCAGCAGCCGTTAAAGCGTTTAAGGTAAGCAAACCTAAAGAAGGAGCACAATCTATTAAAATATAGTCGTACTCATTTTTAATATCTGCCAGCGCTGTTTTTAGCATATATTCTCTTTTGTCTTTGTCAACCAGTTCAATTTCAATAGCCACTAAGTCAATGTGCGAAGGAATAATATCTAAATTAGGGGTGTCAGTAGGTATGATAGCTTCTTTAGCAGTATTTGAATGTTCTAAAAGTTGATAAGTTCCTACTTCAACAGTCTCAACATTAATTCCTAATCCGGATGTTGCATTTGCTTGAGGGTCAGCATCTATTAGTAAAACTTTTTTTTCAAGAACTCCAAGAGAAGCTGCCAAATTTATTGATGTAGTTGTTTTCCCAACTCCACCTTTTTGGTTAGCAATTGCAATGATTTTACCCATTAATAATTTGGTTTTATGAACGGTAAAAATACAATTATTTACGAGTAATAAAAACCCAAATTGTTAACATTAATTTAGTTTTGTCGAAAAAGGAAATTTTTTAATAAACTATTTTTTTAGGTAAAAGGCCAATATTTAATAATATCATTACTACTTAAAGTTTATTGTGATGTTATTTAATTCTTTACTTTAAATACTTTTTCTAAAATCGTATCCATCAAACACCACTTCGTTAATGATGATTGTAATAAATTGGCCCCTACAAAGGCTGTAAACCAAAGCCAATTTATATTTACATAAATGGCAAGTAATAAACTTATTAATATAAATGTTCCTGCAATACCTCTAACAATTCTGTTTTTCATGTGTTTTATTTTATTGTTTTTCAATGGTCACATGCTGTTCGCTATTAATTATTTTTTTGGTGATAAGCTTTTTAGCACGATCATTTCATAATATGATACTTTTAGTTTGATTTTTCTATGTTCATGACAGCCACATGAATATGTGACTTTGTTTTTTGACTGTTATTAAAATCAGTAATTAATTCAAATAATAAATCTACGTTTTCTTTTTTTACAAAGGCGTAAAATAGAATAGATTCTGTTTGATTCATTTCACTTGAAAACCAATTAGTTTCAATAGCATCTTCAGTACTGTCTCTATATCCTGTAACGTCTCTAAATGAGAATGTCTTTACATTGGCTTTTTTAAGGTGTAATTTGATATCTTTTTCAAATTCTCTAATGGCAGTAATAATAACTAGTTTCATTTGTTAAGTTTTTAGTTTTCCCATTTTTTGCGTTCAGTAATATAATATATTAGCGGTACTACAATCAATGTTAGAATTGTTGAAACAATAGCTCCTGCAACCAAAGAAATGGCTAACCCTTGAAATATTGGATCAAATAAAATAATAGAAGCCCCAATTACAACGGCGCCAGTGGTTAATAGGATTGGTGTTGTTCTTACGGCTCCAGCATCAATAATAGCTTGTTTAATTGGAATACCATCATTTAATCTAATTTCAATAAAATCAATTAAAAGCACTGAGTTTCTTACCATAACACCAGCCAAAGCAATCATTCCAATAAACGAAGTTGCCGTAAAGAAAGCGCCTAAAATCCAGTGACCAAGAACAATGCCTACTAACGATAACGGTATAGCAACCATCATTACCAAAGGTGTTTTAAAGTTTTGAAACCACCCTACAATAAGCATATAAATAATGACGATAACTATTAAAAAGGCGGTTCCTAAATCTCGGAATACTTCTAAAGTAATTTGCCACTCACCATCCCATTTCACCGTGAAATCGGTTTCTTCTGTCGGGGCGCCCAAGTACAATTCGTTAATTTCATAGCCTTTAGGAAGTTTTATATTTTTAAGTTTTTCATTCATTCCTAAAATAGCATAAACAGGACTTTCAAGCACACCAGCCATGTCGGCAAGAACATAAACTACACGTTTTTGGTCTTTTCGATAAATAGTATGTTCTAGAGTTTCTTTCTTAATAGTCACTAAATCACTAACAGAAACCATATTGCCATTATTGCCTTTTATTTTTAAATTTTGAATATCATTAAGGGATGTTATGTCTTTATCATCTAAGGCCAATACAATACTTACATTGTCATTTGAGGTTTCATCATATAAATTTGCAACAGGAAACTCTCTCAGTAAATAGGTTAAATTTCCAACCACTTGTTGGGGTGCAATACCGTTAAGCATGGCTTTCTCTTTATCTATTTCTAATTTGTATTCAATTTGATTAGCTTCTACCATCCAATCGGTATCAACAACATCTACGGTATTTTCTAAGATGTTTTTTACCTGATTTGCAACTTTAATTTGCTCATTGTAATCTGGACCTCCATAAACTTCGGCAACTAAAGTTGAAAGTACTGGTGGTCCCGGCGGAACTTCAACAATTTTTACATTGGCGCCATACTTTTTAGCAATTTTTTGAATATTAGGACGTACAATTTTAGCAATATCATGACTCTGCAAGTTTCTATCACCTTTATGTAAAAGGTTTACTTGTATATCGGCCACGTTACTGCCACCGCGTAAATCGTAATGACGTACTAAACCATTAAATGTTATAGGAGCAGAATCTCCAATATAGTTTTGGTAATCTACGACTTCGGGAATGGTAGTTAAGTATTGTGATATCTCTTTAGTAACTACAGCAGTTCGTTCTAAGGTAGTGCCTTCGGGCATATCAATCACCACTTGAAACTCATTTTTATTATCAAACGGTAACATTTTTACAGTCACCGATTTTGTAAAGAACATTAAGACAGAGCCTAAAAGTAAAACGATGGTAATGATAAACATGATGTTACGTTTTTTAGAACTATCTAAAAAGGGCTGTTCAATTTTTTTGTAAACTTTGTAGATTTTACTTGTTTCTAAACCTTCCTCTTCCTTGTGGGCTTGGGTATCTTTTTCTTGTAATAAGTGGTAACCCAAATAAGGCGTCACTGTCAAGGCAACAAATAATGACAAGATCATAGCAATAGAGGCGCCAATGGGCATGGGACTCATATAAGGCCCCATCATCCCAGAAACAAATGCCATAGGTAATATGGCAGCGATTACGGTAAAAGTTGCTAAAATAGTTGGGTTACCTACTTCATTAATGGCATAAATGGCAGCTTGTTTAAACGGTAAGCGCTTCATTTTAAAATGCCTATGCATATTTTCGGCTATAATAATACTGTCATCTACTACAATACCAACGACAAATACTAGAGCAAACAACGTAATTCTATTTAGGGTATAGCCTAACATATAATAAGCAAATAGAGTTAAGGCAAAGGTTAACGGTACAGAGAAGAATACCACTAATCCTCCACGCCATCCCATAGCAAGCATCACTAAAATGGTTACTGCTAATATGGCAACACCTAAATGCAAAAGTAATTCGCCTACTTTATCAGATGCTGTTTCTCCATAATTTCTGGTAACATTAATATGAACATCACTTGGAATTAGGGTTGCTTTTAATCTATCAACATGGGTTAATATCTTTTCAGATATTTTCATGGCATCAGCACCTTTTACTTTTGAAACAGAAATAGTAACCGCTGGATAATCTGATTTGTAGTCTTTAAAATCCTCATTGGCTTTTCCAAAGCCAAAAGACACATAGGTTTTTGGTGACGATGGACCGTCTTGAATTGTAGCTACCTGTTTTAAATAAACGGGCAGGTTTTGATTCACACCGATCACTAAATTTTCAACATCTTTAGCTGTTTCTAAAAAACGTCCGGTTGTAATCAAATATTCAGTATCGTTATTTATAAAACTTCCAGATTGAGAGCTACTATTGTTGGCTTTAATCATCTGCATAATTCCCAATGCATCAACACTATTTCCAGTCATTTTATCTTTATCAAGAATGACTTTTAATTCTCTGTTTCTTCCGCCAATCACTTTTGTGATAGACACATCTTTTACTTTTTCAATTTCAGATGTTAACTCTTCTGCAATTTGACGTAATTGATAGTCGTCATAGTTTTCGCTCCAAAGTGTTAAGCCAAGCATAGGGACATCATCAATAGAGCGCGTTTTAATGATGGGTTTATAAACACCTTCTGGAAACATGTTTTCATGCTTCATCAACTCATCATATAACTTTACATAAGAGCGTTCGGTATCTTCACCAACATAAAACTGAACCACCATAACAGCTTGGCCATTCATGGCCATACTATGAACGTGTTCAACGCCTTTAATGTTTGATATGATTTTTTCTAAAGGTTTTACAACCCTGTTTTCAACCTCGGTTGGATTTGCGCCTGGGTAACCAACCATCACGTCGGCCATCGGGACATTTATTTGTGGTTCTTCTTCTCTTGGTATAAGAAATGAACTGTATACACCAATGGCCATCAGGCCAATCATCAGTAAAATAGTTAGTTTTGAATTGATGAAAAAATGGGCAATTTTACCTGAAATTCCTTCTTGCATGGTTTTGTATTTTTTTTTGGCGTTTTAACAGGCTATCCGCTGTATCTTTTTTGATTTGGTCATTACAAAGTAATTTTTAAATTTACTGTGGCAATCTGTCTAATAACAAGCAGGTTACTTCGTCGCTATTGCTTCTCGTATTGACTTTTCTATTTCAAAAAAGGATGCCGCTTCTATCCTTAACGCGTTTTTTTAAATTATTGAATAGTAACTTTAGCTCCATTATATAATTTGCCGTCAGCGGAAATAATATAGGATTCATTTGATGATAATCCCGACAATACTTCCACTTGGTCTCCATAGGTTCTTCCTATACGCAACCAGCGTAATAAGGCAGTGTTACTTTCACTAACGGTGTAAACACCATAAAGCTGACCTTTAGTAACTAGTGCTTCTTTTGATATTAAAACCATATCTGGTTTTTCTTGTTTTTCAATAGGGAATTGAACCGTTACAAACATGCCTGATAAAATAGAAGCATCTGTTTTTCCTAAAGATACTTTTGTGAGATATTGACCGCCTGTATTTTTAGCAGAGGTGCTAATTTCAGTAACCGTACCTTTTACAGTTTTGTCAATTGATTTTACAATGACATTTACTGAGGTACCCGATGTTATTTTTGAGATTTCACTTTCTGGTACCATAGCCATCACTTCAAAATGTCCTGGGACTTCCATAGAAACTAAAGGCATCCCAGGGTTTGCCATATCGCCATTTTTTATAAAGGTACCGGTAACAACACCATCAAAAGGCGCGCGAATATTAGCATAAGCGAATTGTGCATCGACTTCGTTTTTCATTTGTTTGGCACCTTCTAATCTGGCTTTAGCCATATTGTAATGAGCCGTCATGTCATCAAGTTCTTTTTGAGAGGCACTGTTTTCTGCAAACAAGTTTTTAAAGCGATTATAATCCTTCTCAGCATTAGTAAATGCAGCAGTCGCTTCAATAATACCTGCATTAACTTGCGATAGTTTTGCTTGTAAATCTGCGTTATTAATAGCGACTAATAACTGTCCTTTTTTTACGTTGTCACCAACATTGACAGGTATTTTGGTAACAAAACCCATCATACGTGTGCTTAAATTAGCGCTGTTAACAGCTTGAATGGTTCCGCTTGTAGTGATAAAAGGGTTGTTGTTATTTTCGTTTTCAGAACTTATAATTACCGAAATTGGCGTATTGTCTGCCATGGTTTTTTTCTCTTCACTACCACAACTAGTGGCAAAAAAGGTGAAGGCTAAAAAGGCTATTGTATATTTTGTTTTCATCTATATTAATTTTATTGTTTTAGAGGTTAGATGTAATTCGCTAATACATTTTTTGTCGATATCAACAGTATTGAGGAAGCTCATTTCATCTATATTAATTTTTTATGCTTTCGTTAAAAATTGTAAGTATGCTTGCGCATAGTTATATTCAAAAATGGTTTGGTAATATTCTAGTTGCTTTTGTGCAAATTGTGTTTCTACTATTAATAAATCTGATGTTTTTTCTAGACCTTCTTTAAATCGATTCGTCCGTATTCTTAGAGACTCATGAGATTGCTCCATAGCAAGTTTTGTGAGTTTTAATTTGTTTTGAGCATCAATAAGCATGCGCTTGGCTTTATTAAGTTCTAATTGACTTTGAGAAATATATTGTTCATATTGAAGCTTTGATTTTTCATATTCAGCTCTACTTTTTTGAGCTTTTCCAAAACGCTTAGTACCGTCTAAAATAGTCCAGCTCAATTGTGCGCCAACTAAGTAGCCGTTCGCATCGCCTTGAAATATCTGGTCGTCATATATTTCATAACTTCCAAAGGCATTTAAAGTAGGGAGGAATGTCATTTTATCTGCTTTATTCATGCTTTCATAAGCAGCAGCAGCCATTTGCATGGCTTTAATATCCGATCGGTCTTCAGAGACTTGAGACGCTGTGACTAAGTTAAGTTTAGTAATTGTTAAGCTATCTGATGGTTTTAATATGGCATTACTAAGATCGTTCATTAAAAATGATAGATAATTCGAAGCATTTTCAACATTACTTTTAGCCATTTGTAATTGATTTTTCACTTCAGTAACTCTAACCTCTACAGCCAATACATCGGCTTGTTGTAAATAGCCTTGTTTAAAACTGTTATCGGCTAATTCTTTGTTAGACTCGGCAGCTTTAAGTGCTTTTTCAATAACATCTAAGGCTTTATAAGCTAATTGAAGTTGCATGTAAGCCTTATCAACTTCAAACATCAAATAATCTTGAGTACGTTCCGTTTTTAAGTTCATGGCTTCCATTTTATTTTTAGCTGCTTTACGCTGATAAAAACCATCTACATTAATAAGTGGTTGCTTAACTTCAATGCGTGTTGAAAAGTTTTCGATGCGATCGGGATCATTTAATAAGGCAGGATTAAAATCGGCTGCAGTTAATACTTCTTGATTTAATTTAGATCCAAAGGCCATTAGCGGATTGGTTGTTGAAATACCCGTGTGTGAAATGGCAATATTTGGTAAAAAAACGGCATTGGTTTGCCTGAAATCTGCTTGAGCCTGATTAAAATCTTCTTGAGAAATTTTTATTGTCTGGTTGTCTTCTTTAACCCTGTTAAATACCTCCGTTTTAGATATTGTAACAATATCTTGTGCATTCAGTATAGAAACAAAGCCTAAAAAACTTAAAGTTAATGTGCTTATGGTGATTTTCATTTGTTTATATTGTTTGTTTTAGAGGTTATATGTAATTGGCAT
This sequence comes from Yeosuana sp., assembly GCF_057126245.1. Classification (NCBI taxonomy): domain Bacteria; kingdom Pseudomonadati; phylum Bacteroidota; class Flavobacteriia; order Flavobacteriales; family Flavobacteriaceae; genus Yeosuana; species Yeosuana sp. The sequence continues at coordinate 20,914 of NZ_DBNGMQ010000090.1, forward strand.
AAAAAATATCTTTGATTATCATTTAATTATATGATTATACACATGTTATAATTTAAATTTATTTAACAGTGCAAATGTATAGGTGTTCCTATAGTTATTTAGTAACCTTTGTTACTTAGAATTATAGAAATAGAGTTTTGTGTATACATAGTTCTACATCATCTTTATTTTTTTTAAACATTTTAAATTTCATATCTCAACAACCTCAAAGCATTAATTACGACTAATAAAGTTGAACCTTCATGACCCACTATGGCTGGTCCAATAGCTATTGTTCCTATGATAGTCATTGGAACTAAAATGGCTACCATTCCCAAACTGATAACTAAATTTTGTTTTATGATTTGTTTTGCTTTTCTGCTAAGACCGATTGCAAAAGGAAGATTACTAAGTTTGTCAGCCATTAGAGCAATATCCGCTGTCTCCAAAGCAACGTCTGAACCGGCCGCACCCATAGCAATACCGACTGTACTTTTTGCCATAGCAGGAGCATCATTTACACCGTCTCCAACCATTGCTACCTTTCCTAATTGTTGTTTTAATTGTTCTATGGCATTTACTTTATCTTCAGGTAATAAACTACCCATTGGGTCTGTAATTCCAATGTGCTTGGCGATTGCATTAGCTACTTTTTGATTATCACCAGTCAGCATAATCATACGTTTAATTCCCATTTTTTTCAAAGTAGCAAGGGTGGAAGCAGCTTCAGGGCGGGCAATATCCATCACAGAAACAATTCCTAGGTATTCATTATCTTTATGGATAATCATGGTAGTATGTCCTCCCGATTCGAGTTCTGCCATTTTTAAGTCAAGTTCTTCAGGAACCTTTTCTCCCGTCAATTCTTCAAAAAGTCTTCGATTACCAATATGGACTAAGCTACCCTTTAAATTAGCTTGAATACCCATTGCAGTTAATGATTTTAGGTTTTCAGCTTTAGGAACAGTGATGTCTAATAATTCTTTTTTCCCTCCTTCAACTATCGCGGCAGCCAATGGATGGTCACTCATCGCTTCCACAGCAACCGCAATTTTTAATAGTTGTGATTGGGTGGTGTTTCCAAATGGAATGGCATGAGTCAAGGTGGGTTTACCTTTGGTGAGCGTTCCTGTTTTGTCAAAAGCTATTGCCTTTAATCCACCTAAATCCTCAAGGGGACGCCCCCCTTTAATTAAAACACCATGGCGGGCGGCGCAAGAAATCCCGGCTAATACTGCACTTGGTGTAGAGATTGCCAATGCACAAGGTGACGCCCCTATTAGCACAGACATTGCTCTGTAAAAACTTTCTTGAAAGTTTTCATCAAAAACGACGAATACGAACAGTAATAAAACAACTAAAACTAAAACAGAAGGAACATAATATTTTTCAAACTTATCAGTGAGATGTTGTGTTGGTGATTTTTGTGTTTCAGCTTCTTTTACCAAGGTAATGAGTCGGGAAAGTGTACTATCCTTTGCTTCCTTTAATACTTTAATTTCCAGTACGCCACTGCCATTGATAGTGCCTGCAAAAACCCGGTGTTGTGGAAGAAGTTTATTAATCTCATTTTCATTTTGCCAATTGTGATTGGGTCTTTTATCTACAGGTATGCTTTCGCCAGTGATAGATGCTTGATTCACGGGGCTTGTTCCTTTTGTAACTGCACCATCTGCAGCAATTTTTGAATTTGGCTTTACCGTAATAATATCTCCTAATTTGAGCTGTTCAATATGTACTTCGGTCAATTCTCCATTTCGTTTAACCAAGGCCATAGGAGGGACTAAATCGTAAAGAGCGGTAATAGACTTCTTTGCCCGCTTCATGGCATAATGCTCGAGAGCATGTCCCAAACTAAACAAAAAAAGCAACAAAGCAGCTTCTCCCCATTTTCCTAGTATGGATGCGCCTACTGCTGCAAAAAGCATTAGAAAATCTATTTCAAATTTTCCCTTAATTAAATCTTTACCTGCTGTAATTAAAGTAAATACGCCTCCAAAAACACCTCCAATAATATAAAGAATGGTAGAGGCATTTTCTGGAGTACTATACATAAATGAAAAAATAACGCCTAATATCCAGAATACACCACTAATTATCGCAAAATAGAGTTCAGTGTTTTCTCCTAAAATTTGGAGAATGGAAGATATCTGTTTGCTGTGTTCTTGATTAACTTGCTCCTTGCCATTCTGTAAATGATTAATAATTAAACCTAATTTTTTAATCGATTCAATAATCTCAGATTGATTTGTCTTGTTCTCATCCCATTCCAATTGTACTAATCCTAAAGTTGAAACGGAAACATGATTAATACCTTTTTTTTTACACAAAATTTGCTCAATTTTTCGAGCTTTTCGAATATGTTTAATTTCACCTATTTCTAACTTTAGTTTATTCATTAGTATAGATAATTTAGGTATTTTTTAAATTTGTTTTTTGTTTTATTGTTGAATAACTACAAGATAAAGATTGAAGATGAAAATAAATATGATTTTTGTTAGCTATTAGGATGTACGCCTTTAAACAATTAATAGGATTTGTTTTAAAAAAAAGTAAAGCAAACTTAGAAATACCAAAGATTACTTCATTTAGAAATCAAATAAAAAAAAATATTCCAAATATGAAGGTTAATTTATTTTGAGGTGTTGCAATGTCTTCTAGTAATAATAACATTATTTTTATGTGGAACATGGATTTACCTCATCAAATGTAAATCGATAAAAAGATTTCCCTCACCACCAAAAAAAAACAGCCATAAAATGAAATAACAATAATGAATATTCTTGTCTAAATCATGATATTATAAAATTGAAACACTCCATTTTCTTATATCCTCGGCTTTAGTCTTCTGAAGAAGTATTTAAATCTTAAAACTCTTTATTAATATAAATATTACTTTTGTTGCAGAATTTTAGTATTTAATTATTTAAAAGAACCTATAAATTGCAAGCACATTTTTTATTTAAGAAAATTGTAACAAACACTGTTTCCTTTCTCATATAAAATTTATTACTTTTGCTCAAATTTTAAATAATAAAGACAAATGAAATTAATTAAGTTTTTAGGAGTTCTATTTTTAACAGCAATAGTATCTTCATGTAATAGTCAAGGTGTTTCAAAAAAATCATTAGAAACAGAAATTGATTCTGTTAGTTACGCAATAGGAATGGATGTTGCTAGAAATGTTGGAACATCATTCACAGAGTTTGACAACGATTTATTTATTCAAGGATACATGTCAGTTGTTGATTCATCAGATGTATTAATTGACAAAGAAGCTGTTCAAGAGATTATAAAAAGTTATATGACCAAAAAGCAGCAGGCAGATAGAGAAAAACAACAAGCAGAAGCTTTAGCAAAAGCTGAAGAGCAATTTAATGATAATAAAGTGGCTGGTGAGAAATTCTTAGAAGAAAATAAAACTAAAGAAGGTGTAAAAGTTACTGAAACCGGCTTACAGTATATCGTTATGAAAGAAGGTTCTGGAGAAAAACCTACAACAGCGTCGAAAGTAAAAGTTCATTATCATGGAACCTTAATCGATGGAACTGTATTTGATAGTTCTGTAGACAGAGGTACACCGGCTGAATTTGGAGTAACACAGGTAATTAAAGGTTGGACTGAAGGATTGCAATTAATGCCAGTTGGATCAAAATATAAATTCTTTATTCCACAAGAATTAGCTTATGGTGGGACTCCACGTCAAGGAGGACCAATAAAACCATTTACTGCTTTAGTATTTGAAGTTGAGCTTTTAGAAATAGTTAATTAAAATTATTTAAACATAAATTATAAATAAAAACAGGAAGTTTAGCTTCCTGTTTTTTTGTTTAAAGACCTTAGTTTCGGTTTTCGTACGCTGGTCTTTCAGGTTTTTTAAATGTATTATTGCTGTTAAGCAATTTTAAGACTTCTTCAATTCCAGCTTCAAGCTGAATATCTGTCCCATTTGCCAGTTTTTCAAAATCTTCAATAACTTCTATATCGGGATCTACACCATGTCCTTCTTTAAACCATTCACCGTTTGAATCATACATTCTAAAAGTTGGTATTGTTATGCGCCCGTTATCAACTAAGCTAGGCGCACCAGAAATACCAATTAAACCACCCCAAGTACGTGTTCCAATTAAAGGGCCCAAGCCTCTTTTTCTAAAATAATCAGGAAAGGCATCACCGCCAGAACCACTAAACCCATTAATAAGCATAATTTTTGGGCCAAAATTACCTGATGGTGGCCACGCCCAGTCTTTTCCGTCTCTTACCGCAAAGAAAGCCAATGGATCTCTATCTAATAATTCTACAAACCTGTCAGGAATTTGTCCTCCACTATTGAATCTTTCATCTATAATCAAACCTTCTTTGTTCATTTGTGCATAAAATTGTCTGATTAATTCATTTTGACCATCAATTCCTGTGCTACGTACATACACATATCCTATTTTACCCTTTGTTGCTTCATCCACTCTTTTTCTATTAGTTTCAATCCAGGCTAAATGGCGCAACCTTGTTTCGGAAGACATGGTTTTAATAATAATTTTTTTTGAATTAATTATTGACGGTGTATTGTTGACTGTTAACTGTACGGTAGCATCTCCTAATCCTTGTAGTGATGATGAAAAAGGTTTTGTGGTGTCAATAGGAAGACCATTTACTGCTAATATGTAATCTCCTTCATTTATGCTCACACCTGGTTTAGATAATGGAGAGTGCACTTCTGTGTCCCATGGAGCTCCAGAAATAATTTTTTTAATTTGATAGTAACTATTTTCTAAACTAATATCAGCACCTAAATACCCAACGTTCATTCTAGGTGCACGCTCAATATCACCACCGCCATTGTAGGTGTGAGAGGCATTTAATTCGGCAATTAAATCGCCAATAATAATGTTTACATCATTTCGAGAGTTAGCTTGGTCCACTAAATTACCATAACGGGTTCTCATCGTATTCCAGTCTACGCCATGCATGTTAGGATCATAGAAGTAATCTCGTTCAAATCGCCAAACATCATTAAAAATTTGCTTCCATTCTTCTTTAGGAACAACATTCATAATCATTTTATCAGTAGGAACGGTTTTGTCTATTTTTTGATCTGCTTTAATCTCTATAACGGCAAGTTTTTGTTCTTGAAACACTAATATTTTTTTTCCATTAGCCGAAACTTTATAATTAGAAACTTTGTTTATTATTGTTTTAACTTCCCGTTCTTTAAAATCATAATAATTTAATTTAGGTGATTCCTCTTCACTAGCCCCAGAATTTGGAAACCTTGTAAACAATAATTTGCCATCAACTGCTTGTAAATTGGTTACCCGACCTGCAGGTATATCCAATATTTCTACTCTATTTTCGAATCCGTTGATGTCTATAACTGTTTTGGCTATCTCTTTTTTAGCTTCTTTATCGGAATCTTTTTCTTTTTCTTCTTCTTTCTTCGAATCCCCTATCGCATCATTTTTAACTTCTAATAAAGACGCCTCTTTGGTATTTAAGGTTCCAACAGCAACCGTGGTAGAGTTTGGATAAATAAAGGTATTATCTAAATCTGAATAAACAGGATTAAACGTTCTACTAGTTGTAAAGAATAGATATTTACCATCGGTACTAAAAGTAGGATTACTATCACTATAGTATCCTGAAGTAAGCTGAGACACTTTTTTGTTTTGAACATTATAAAGGAATAGAGCTGATTTAGAACGATTATCTCTACTTCTAGAATACACAGCCCAATTACTGTCTGGAGACCAACTAACTTTAAAATTTTGTAAGTTTCCTTCAAACATATAATTTCCTTTATCAGCTTGAACAACATCTCCAGTATTAATATCAACACAATTAATATTCATTGCTTGATCAACATACATAATTTTTTTACTATCTGGCGACCAAAAAATGGAATAATTAAACCCGGTTTTAAAATTGGTTAGAGATTTTGATTTTTGAATACCTTTTACATCGTGTAAAACCAACTGGTATTCACCTGAAGCATCACTCCAATAGGCTAAATGTTTTCCATCTGGAGACCAAGAAGGTTCTCTTTCGGCTATTCCTGATGAAGCTGTTATGTCTGATACAAATCCTTCGCTAGCAGGTAAATTAAATAAGTCTCCTCTTGCTTCAACAATAACCCTGTTCCCGTCTGGGGAAAGCGTTGCACCATACATAAATGCGGCAACATTTTTTTGTTGAGAAATGAGATTTTTTTGATCTGAAATTATTTGAACATTAACTTCACTGCTTTTTTCAGTTTCCAAATTAAATAGATATAATTTGCCGCCAGCTTCAAAAATAATATCTGAAGTACTGCTTTCTGGATATGTAATATCATAATCAACAAAATGCGTCAATTGCGTATTGATTTTAGTTTCATTGTTATGTTTCCAAAGATTATTTCTTTTGTTGGGGCCGTTATCAGACATGTAGTATATCGTGTTTCCAACCCACATTGGTAATTCATCATTAGCGATATTATTGGTAATATTTTCACTTTTAAATGTTTTAAGATCAAAAACGGTAATGTCCGGAGCTGTGCCACCACGATATCGTTTCCAATTTCTATGTACTCTCGTTCTGTCTGTATAGGCTATTTTTTGTCCATCAGCAGAAAATGAAGCGTACTCTCCATATGGAACAGGTAATTTAGTAAGTGTTCCGTCTGTTATAGAAATTGTGTAAAACTGGCTATATCGTTGGCGTCCACTTTCCCGTGACGAAGCAAACAAAACAGAATTCCCATCTGGTGACCATCCTAAAACGCGATCCGGCATACCGTGATAAGTCAATCTTTTTGGGATTCCTCCATTCACTTCAATAACGAATACATCATCATTGCCTTGATAATTAGCTGTGTAAGCAATCATGTTTCCATCAGGAGAAAATCGAGGAAAACTTTCAGCACCTTCGGGAGAGCTTAGTCGATTTGCGACTCCTCCAGATTTCGGCATAATCCAAACATCATCGCCATAAACAAAAGTAATATGTGTATCTGAAACATCTGGATACTGCATTAATTTTCCACTTATTTGGGCGTGGATTGACCCCAAAAATAAAAAAGTAAGTAAAAAGGATAAATTTTTCATAAGATCTGCTTTGATTGATAAAAATTCAGTTTAACAAGTTACTATAAATCTTAAGAATAAAAGTTTCCTAATCAAATTATATTTTAATAAATCAATATGCTTTTTAGTTACAAATCTATAAGTACTATATTTGTATTTAATTTAAGATTAGAATGCATAAAGCAGGTTTTGTAAATATTATTGGGAATCCAAATGTAGGTAAATCTACACTTATGAATGCCTTTGTAGGTGAGAAATTATCTATCATCACATCTAAAGCCCAAACAACTAGGCATCGAATTTTGGGCATTGTAAATGGCGAGAATTTTCAAGTGGTTTTATCAGATACCCCAGGGATTATTAAGCCTGCATATGAGCTCCAGGAATCTATGATGGGTTTTGTGAAATCGGCCTTTGAGGATGCTGATGTGTTATTGTATATGGTTGAAATAGGGGAACAAGAGTTAAAGGATGAGGTTTTTTTTAATAAAATTACAAGTTCTAAAATACCAGTATTACTCCTTTTAAATAAAATAGACATTTCCAATCAAGACCAACTTGAAACACAGGTTCAATTATGGACGCAAAAGGTCCCTAATGCGGAAATTTTCCCAATGTCTGCATTACAAGGTTTTAATGTGAAGGAAGTCTTTAATAGAATTATTGAATTACTTCCAGAATCACCTGCGTTTTATCCGAAGGATCAGTTGACAGATAAACCCGAACGTTTTTTTATTAATGAAACCATACGAGAAAAAATTCTTATTCATTATAAAAAAGAAATTCCATATGCCGTAGAGGTAGATACAGAAGAATTTTTTGAAGAAGAAACTATTATTAGAATTCGCTCAGTCATTATGGTGGAGCGCGAAACTCAAAAGGGAATTATTATTGGTCATAAAGGAAGTGCTTTAAAACGTGTAGGAGTAGAGGCTAGAAAAGATCTTGAAAAATTCTTTGGAAAACAAATACATATTGAGTTGTATGTTAAGGTAAATAAAAATTGGCGTTCTAATGCAAACCAGCTAAAACGTTTCGGTTACAATCAGAAGTAAAAAAGAAAGAGAGCGTTAGTTTTCTAAAATACCGTTCATAAACTTTTGAAGTTCTAATATGTCACTTTTGCTAGAAACTTTACCAATGCTGCCGGCAAAATAAAGCACAAACCAAACGATTACCATAAAAATCATGAGGCTTACTTGTAACGAGTAACTAGAATTTAAACGCCAGTTAGTATATGCCCAAATACAAGAGGCAATAAATAAACCTGCAACCATAAAATGCAAAAACATAAAAAGCGTCCAAACGGTTGGACTTGGACCATATAACCCATGTAGAACACAAGAATTATGTGTTTCGTTATCAATTTCAAGGTGAAGCTGAGGTGACCAAAAATGCTGTTCTTGTTTTGGGAATTTTATAAAAACATGATTATCAATGAGGTTTACAATAAATTTTTTTTGTGATGTTTTAGCAATTTCAAAAGCTTTTAAAACAGTTTCATTATCACGTTCTATTTCTATTTTAAAACGTGGTCTTAATACAATGGTATTGGCGGTTGACATCTAGTTTGGTTTTAAGGATAGTAAAATACTATTTTTTCTTCAAAAAACTAAACAATTTAATAGTTGGTAAAAAAGACAATTACGTAGGGTATATTTTCTATTTTTGCAAAAAATTTAGCCAACCATGCTAAATAATTAAATCAGCCTTAGGCTGTTACAATTAACATAAACAACATGAGTAATATAGTTGCCATAGTAGGACGGCCAAATGTAGGGAAGTCAACATTTTTCAATCGATTGATACAACGCAGAGAAGCCATTGTAGATGCCGTAAGTGGCGTTACAAGAGATAGGCATTACGGAAAGAGTGATTGGAATGGTAAAGAGTTTTCGCTTATTGACACTGGTGGTTATGTTTTAGGAAGTGATGATGTTTTTGAGGCAGAGATTGATAAACAAGTAGAATTGGCTATTGATGAAGCTGATGCTATTATTTTTATGGTTGATGTAGAGACTGGTGTTACTGGTATGGATGAAGATGTTGCTAAGTTATTACGAAAGGTAAATAAGCCCGTATTTCTTGTTGTTAATAAAGTTGATAATGCGAAACGAGCTGAAGATGCTGTAGAATTTTACTCATTAGGATTGGGTGAATATTTTACTATTGCTAGTATAAATGGTAGCGGAACAGGTGATTTACTAGATGCTTTAGTTAAAGCCTTACCGGAAAAAGAGACTATTGTAGAAGATGAACTGCCAAGATTTGCTGTAGTTGGTCGCCCAAATGCAGGAAAATCATCGTTTATTAATGCGTTGATGGGTGTGGATAGATATATTGTTACCGATATCGCTGGAACAACTCGTGATTCTATTGACACAAAATATAATAGCTTCGGATTTGAGTTTAATTTGGTTGATACAGCTGGTATAAGACGTAAAGCAAAAGTTAAAGAAGATTTAGAGTTTTATTCTGTTATGCGAAGTGTGCGTGCTATTGAACATTCAGACGTGTGTTTAATCGTTTTAGATGCCAATCGTGGATTTGATGGACAGGTTCAGAATATATTTTGGTTGGCTGAGCGAAACCGAAAAGGGATTGTTATTTTAGTTAATAAATGGGATACGGTAGAAAAAGACCATAAATCTGTAAAAGATTATGAAAAAACGATAAGAAAACAAATGGAACCGTTTACAGATATCCCTATTGTTTTTATATCTGCACTCACAAAACAACGTATTTATAAAGCCATAGAAACGGCTGTTGAAGTATATAAAAATCGTTCTAAAAAGATAAAAACCAGTAAGCTTAATGAAATCTTACTGCCCATTATTGAAAACTATCCACCGCCTGCGTATAAAGCAAAGTATGTAAAAATAAAATATATCATGCAGTTGCCAACACCACAACCACAATTTGCCTTCTTTTGCAACTTACCGCAATATGTAAAAGAACCTTACAAACGCTTTCTCGAAAACAAGTTGCGTGAGCATTTTGATTTTCATGGGGTGCCTATTAGTGTGTATATGAGAAAGAAATAGGTTATTTGCTCTTTTTAAGAGCATTTTTTTTCTTGAAATCTAAATTTGGTTTTTTTTTGATAAATGTTAATGTTTTCATAAAACAAGTAATCACATTTAAACCTTTTAAAACCCAGAAGGTCAAACATTTTTAGCCTAGAACAACAACAAAATGAGAACGTATTTTTGTGGATTTATATTGATGTTATTTTTTATCAACTCTTTTGCTCAATCTAAACCCTTTAAAATTTCAGGCACTTTAATTTCCGAAGAAGATAAAATACCTCTAGAATCTGCAACTATATATCTTCAACAAGTTAATGATAGTACTTTAATTACTTATACCATTTCAGATAAGGACGGAAAATTTATATTAGAAAATAAAACACCATATAAAAAAGCGAATTTTTATGTTTCTTACATTGGGTATCAAACCTATTTTAAAGCTATTAGTTTAGATACAGAAACAATAGATTTAGGGAATATCATTCTTAAATCAAGTACAAATACATTAGACGAAATCATCATTACATCTGTTGCACCTATTATAATAAAAAGAGATACCATGGAATTTAATGTTAATTCTTTTAAAACTAAAAAAGATGCTAACGTTGAAGATTTATTAAAAGAGCTACCAGGGGTTGAAATTAGTGAAGAAGGAACCATTACAGTTAATGGAAAAGAAGTTAATAAGATATTGGTAAACGGCAAACCGTTTTTTGGTAGCGACCCAACTATCACGACTAGAAATTTAACCAAAGATATTGTTGAAAAAATCCAGGTTTTAGATACTAAAACAAAAGATCAAGCCTTTACGGGTGAAGAAGTAGATGGTGAAAATAAAACCATAAACCTAGTAATTAAGAAGGAAAATAATAAGGGTATTTTTGGTCGTGTGGCAGCTGGTGCTGGTACAGATAATCATTATGAATATGCAGGCATGTTTAATTATTTTGATAATGACCGGCGCATTAGTTTTTTAGCAGGCGGTAATGATATTAATTCTCCTGGGTTTAGTTTTGGAGAAATACGAAAAATGTTTGGTGGGGGTAATATTAACTTTAACGGACGATCTTTTGGTGGCGGACAAGGAATTACTGAATCTCAAAACTATGGTACAAACTATGCAGATAAGTTTGGCGAAAAATTTGATGTTGCTGCAAATTATTTTTATTCAGGAAGTAACTCAGAGAATAAAAGTACGAGTAATAGAGAGAATATTTTAGCAGATTCTAGATATTTTACAACATCTAATAGTAATAGTTTTAATGATAGTGATAGTCACAGCGCAAATTTTGAGTTTGATATAAAAGTTGATTCTACTTTATTGATAAATATAGAGCCTTCTTTTAGATATTCAAAAAGTAAAACGGTTTTTTCGGAAGATGAAACGTCGTCAGATGAATTAAATGTATTAATTAATCAATCTATGTTAGCATCAAGTGTTGAAACATTTGGTAAAAATTTTAACAATGATATTGATATAACAAAACGATTTGGTTCAAATGGGGCATTTTTGAGATTTAGTATAGAAAATGGAATAAATATTAGAGAAAGTGATGATTACTTAAACTCTGAAACCAATATTTTGGGAGATAATCCTGAAGATATTATTAGAGATCAATATACTGATGGTGAAAACAAGATTAATAGTTTTAATTCAAGAGTAACATATAGACTGCCATTAATTGGGAAAGAGTTCTTTTTAGAATTACAATATGATTATGACAGAAATAAACAAGAGGATAGAAAAAGCACATTTGATAAGGATGAAATCACAAATGAGTATTCTATTTTTAATACTGAATTGAGTACTGATTTTCAATATATAAATGAAAGGAGTACACCATCCATTGAACTTGAATATAAAAAAAAAGATTGGTCAGCTAGTTTTGAAACATCTTATGTATTTAGAATTTTAGAAAACAATGATAATCTTAGACCAGAATTTAGTATAAAACGCGATTTTGAAGCTATTGAATTAAGATCTAGATTTCGTTATAGATTTAGTCCTAAATCCTCGCTTAGGTTTGGTTATAGATTAAATAATAATCCGCCTCAACTATCCAATTTACAACCATTCAGAAATGTTTCAAATCCATTAAATACCGTTGTCGGTAATCCTAATTTAGAACCAGAGAATAGTCACCGTGTTTATATGCGTTTTAATGCTTTCGATTTTCAAAAAGGATCTGGGTTTTATGGGTATTTAAGTGCGAATTTTGACAATAATACCGTTGTTAGAAAAACGATAATTGATGAAAATTTAGTTAGAGAAACGACATTTGCAAATGTAAATGGGGCTTATCAATTAAATGGGTATTTGTCAGTAAATAAAAAAGTTAAAATAGATAGTTTAAGAACGGTTAGTTTTGATGCTGGAGTGGGCCCCAATATTACACGGTCTGTGAATTTTAATAATGGAATACAATATACTAGTACAAATACTTCAATATCTCCAAGACTTGGACTTCGTTTCGTTTGGAAAGATGTATTAGAATTTAATCCACGATACAATTTGTCTTTTACCAAAAATACATTTGATATTGAAAATATTGATAATCAAGAATTTATTAGCCATTCTCTTAATTTAAATTCAGCCACTTTTTTCCCAAAAGGATTCGAGTGGCGAAACGATATCCAGTTTAACTACAATCCTAATATTGCACCAGGTTTTCAAAAAAGCGCTTGGTTTTGGAATTCAACATTGGCCTATTCTGTGCTTAAAAACAATGGAAATATAACATTCAAAGTTTACGATTTATTGAACCAGAATACGAATGCAAGACGCATAGCAACTTCAAATTATATTGAAGATTCACAAAGTACTGTTTTAGAACAATATTTTATGCTAAGCTTTAGTTGGAAATTTAATAGTTTAGGAAAGGCAGGAGAAATAGGAAATGATAGAGAAAGGTTTCACAAACATTAAGAATGTTACTATTTTTTTTATTATTAAATTTAATGCATTATTTCGAAATTCACCACCATACCTAAAAGAACCATATATGCGCTTTCTTGAGAATAAATTAAGAGGGCATTTTGATTTTACTGGAGTTTCTATTAATGTATATATGCGTAAAAAGTAATAGGTTACTTTATTATTTTCTTTGTAATAATGGCGTTTTGATCCTGTAAAGAAATTATATAGACACCTGAAGATAGAAACGAAGTGTCCATAATATCAGTCTTTTTTGTTTTTAAAACGCATATTCCTAAACTATTGTAAATTTTTATTTCATCTACTTTTTTATTCAATCGGATATCATTAACGAAAGGATTAGGGTACAACTGAATATTACTTGGCATGCCAACTTTTTTTGTGTTTAAAGTTGAATTATCCATGGTTAACTCTCTAAGTTTCGAAGGGAAAGTTAAAGCGAAAGGTGACGTAATTGAGAGTTCTTCATTAGAGATATAAAGTTTGTCTGTTGAATTAATCGTCTCAATAAAGCAGATGCCTTCTACTTGATTTCCCAAAGGTAAAAAGTTATTCAATTTAATGGTATCGCTATTTGCAAAGACATCAAGGTTTGAAGGTGTACTTATATTTAAATTATAAATTTCAATTAAAAACGGTGTAATATTCGTAGCTATTGAATAACCTGAAAGATATATTTTATTAGTATCTACTAAATCGGCTCCTGTAACTAGGCCTTGCGAATTATAGCTGCTAACTTTAGCAGCGCTCTGCATTCCAATAGTTTTTGGAATGGCATATACATCCACCTCGTTATTAACCCAGTTTTTTGAAAAGATTAATAAATAATCATTATAAACCACAAAAGCTTCAGCATCCCAATTATTGTTTTGTGGACTTAAAGTAAAATCGGTTTGGTCGGCGTACGAATAATTAATAATGTCGGCGGTTATGCTAGTATTCAATTCAAAATCAGATTTTAAAACGCGATAAAATTTTAAATCAGTTCTGGTACCATTATTATTCCCAATATCGCCTATGTATATATAAGTATCATCTTGCGCAATATCTTCCCAGTCTGTATTGGTTGCATTAGTAATGGTCACTGTGCGCGTAATACTCCCGTTGATGGTGTTAATTTCATATAATTCGGCAGCATTTCCGCTGTCGTTATGTGTAATTAAAGTATTGTTATAAAAAATAAGACCAGATGTTTCTTTAACGGTTTCAGGTAAATTAAATTTATCTGAAGATGTTACAGATTGCGCATTTAAAACAAATCCAGTATAAAAGCTGATTAATAATAGTAGAATATATTTCATGGTTGGTTGTAATTTTCTTTCGGTGAAAGATAAGAAAAATACTTATAGAAAAACCTACCAACTACCACCAGCACCACCACCAGAGAATCCGCCACCGCCAAAGCCACCACCGAAGCCACCGCCACCAGAGCTTCCGCCCCAACCGCTGCCCGATGAACGACCTCCGAAGCTGCCTCTACCCATATTGCTTAGAATAATGGCATCCCAAATATCAAAACCACCATTTTTATTACCACCTCTTCCGTTTCCACCTCCACGTTTGTTTTTAGAAATGGAAATAATGATAATAATAAAAATAATGAAAAGTATAAATAGTAATTGCGGCGGAAAAGAAGGCGAATCAACCTTTCTGGTACCTTCATAAGCGCCGGTTAAAACTTGAAAAATAGTATCGACACCTCGATTCAATCCTTGATAGTAATCTCCTTTTTTGAATTCTGGAATAATTACGTTTCTAGTAATTTCTCCAACAATACCAGCCGTTAATCTGTCCTCAACACCATAACCTGGTGAAATCCATATTTTTCTATCATCTTCAGCCAATAAAATAAAAACACCATTATCTTCTTTAGCTTGTCCAATACCCCATTTTTGCGCCCATCTTGGCGTTAAAAGGCCAATATTTTCGCCTTTTGTTGTGCTTATTATAACGACAACGATTTGAGTAGAGGTCGTGTCTGAGTATTTAATAAGTTTGTTTTCGAGCGTAGACTTTTCTGAATTTTTTAAGAGCTTATTATAATCGTAGACGCTAGTTTGCTCTTCAGGAATTGGTGGAATATCAAATTGTGCAAACGTAGTGTTGAATGAAAAAAGCCCTATAAAAAAAGTTAGAAATAAGATGTTTAACTTTTTTGATAGTTCCATGTTTAAAACAGAGTTGAGCATGTTAGAATTAACCTTTAGAAATTTCATCTGATAGTTCGTTTACATCGCCTTTTTCCCATGGGAAATGTTTTTCTAATTCTTTACCAGCTTTTAAAACACCATCAATAAGTCCTTGTTTAAAATTGCCCGATTTAAAATGAGATTGCATAACATCTTTGGTGCTATCCCAAAAATCTTTTGGAACCACATCATTAATACCTTTATCTCCATAGATTACAAAGGTTTTATCTTTAACAGCAACATAAATAAGTACACCATTTTGTTCTTTGGTGTTATCCATCTTTAAATAATGAAATACTTCTAAGGCACGGTCGAAAGCATCTTTTTTTGTTGTTTTCTCAATGTGTACACGTATTTCGCCAGACGTATTTAATTCCGCTATTCTTATAGCTTCAATGATTTCCTCTTCTTCTTTTTTAGAAAGAAAACCTTCTACTTTAGACATAGTTTTTTAGTTAAAGTCAAATTCTACATCAACTGGTCTTTCTGCTCCAGCTTCTGCATCAAAATATGGTTTATCATCAAAATTAAAAAGCCCTGCTAAAACGGAATTAGGGAAGGTTTTTACATGATTGTTATAAGGCTTAATCGCTTCGTTATATCTTGTTCTAGCTGTTTGAATCGTGTTTTCTGTGCTTGTTAATTCGTCTTGGAGCTTTAAGAAATTTTGATTGGCTTTTAATTCCGGATAACGTTCTACAGTTACCAACAATCTTGAAAGCGCACTACTTAAACCACCTTGTGCTTCGTTAAATTGTTTTAATTGCTCTGGAGTAATATTAGCGGGGTCTATTGTAGTTTGTGTTGCTTTAGAACGTGCTTCAATAACATCGGTTAATGTATTACGTTCGAAATCTGCAGCACCTTTTACAGTGTTTACTAAATTCCCGATCAGGTCATTTCTGCGCTGGTATGAGGTTTGTACATTTCCCCAAGCTTCACTTACATTTTCATTTAACCTAACGGCATTATTATTAAATCCAACAGCCCATTTGTATATTCCAAAAATTACAACAACTATTATAATTACTGGGATCAACCATTTTTTCATGTGTTTAAAGTTTTAGTGTTAACGTTTTTATTACCTGCGATTATATTATTAGTTGAAAAAGCTAAAGAAATGTTACATCTGATTTTTTATTTTAACCAGTTTATTCTTAATATCTTCTAATTTACTAATAATTTCAAATTTATTAAGTGTTTTTTGCTTTTCTTCTTTAAGATGTGTTTTTGCACCTTCAAGAGTGAAACCTCTTTCTTTTACTAAATGATAAATAAGCTTTAGATTTTTAATATCTTCTGCAGTGAATTTTCTGTTCCCTTTGGCATTCTTTTTTGGTTTTAGTACATCAAACTCTTTTTCCCAAAATCGGATAAGTGATGCATTTACACCAAAAGCTTTCGCTACTTCTCCAATGCCATAATATCGCTTTTCAGGTAAGTCTATATGCATTAGTCTAATGATTGATTTTCTAGTGACGCATGTTCTAGAAGCTTATTAAATTCTTCAGCCGTTAAACTTCCGTAGTAGAAGTTAATAGGATTAATTTTTTGTCCATCTTTATAAATTTCATAATGGCAATGAGGTGCTTGAGAACGACCAGTGCTTCCTACAAACCCAATTAAATCACCTCGTTTAACTTTCTGATTTTTCTTAACGTTATATTTGTATAAATGCGCGTACAAACTAACATATCCATACCCATGATCAATTCTTATGTGTTTGCCATACCCTGTTGCGCCAGCATCTGCTCTCACAATAACGCCATCACCAGTAGCGTATATAGGTGTTCCTCTTGGTGCTGTAAAGTCCATTCCCCAATGCATTTTTCTAACTTTGGTAAACGGATCTGAACGCATGCCGTAACCAGAAGCCATACGTTTTAAATCTTCATTTTTTACGGGTTGAATCGCTGGTATTGAAGCCAAAAGTTTTTCTTTTTCCTCAGCAAGTTTAGCAATTTCATCAAGTGATTTAGACTGAACTACTATTTGCTTTTGTAAAATGTCTATACGTTTATTAGATTCAATAATGAGTTTTGAATTATCAAAACCTTCAAAACTTTTGTATCTGTTTATACCTCCAAACCCTGCTTTTCTCTGCTCGTCTGGTATTGGGTTTGCTTCAAAATAAACTCGATAAATATTATTATCTCTATCTTCTAATTGCGCTAAAACAGTTTCTGCTTCTTGCATTTTTTTATTGAGTAATTGAAACTGAAGTTGAGCGTTTTGCAATTCTCTTTTTAAAGCTCTTTCTTTAGGAGATTCAACGTACTGGCTAGCAATGAAAACAAAAAGAAAACCAAAAAGAGCAGAACCTAATAAAAACATGAATGCATATTTTACCGTAGTCCTTTTTTGGCGGACTATTTTTCGGTAAGAAAGCGATTCAGAATCGTAATAATATTTTACCTTACTCATTACTTAAATTATACTATTTTTGCATTTTAATATCACGCAATTTATTATTAAATTTTATAAGCAAACGATTAAACCTACAAAAATATTATTATAATACCATTATGCCAGTATAATTGTAGCTTTGTCTCTCCAAAATAAATTTTTAAAAATGAAGAGTAAAGATAAAGATTGTTTTGCAATTAATATAATTTAACAACATAGTAACCATTTTATATCAATGAAATCTCAAGATATTCGTTCTAAATTTTTAAAGTTTTTTGAAGATAAAAAGCATCGTATAGTACCATCTGCGCCTATGGTTTTAAAAGATGATCCAACCTTAATGTTTGTTAATTCAGGAATGGCACCTTTTAAAGAGTATTTCTTAGGAAATGCCAAGCCAAAAAGTAACAGAATTGCAGATTCTCAAAAATGTTTACGTGTTTCAGGAAAACATAACGATTTAGAAGAAGTTGGTTATGATACCTATCATCATACACTTTTTGAAATGCTTGGTAACTGGAGTTTTGGTGATTATTTTAAAAAAGAGGCAATCGCTTGGTCTTGGGAACTTTTGACTGAGGTTTTCAGTATAAATAAAGACATTCTTTATGTCTCTGTTTTTGAAGGCGATGAGGCCGATGGTATTCCATTGGATCAAGAAGCATACGATTTATGGAAAGTATTAATATCTGAAGATCGTATCCTTATGGGAAATAAAAAGGATAACTTCTGGGAAATGGGAGATCAAGGTCCTTGTGGCCCTTGTAGCGAAATTCATGTTGATATTCGTTCTGATGAAGAAAAAGCAAAAATACCAGGAAAAGATTTAGTAAATAAAGATCATCCTCAAGTAGTAGAGATATGGAATTTGGTGTTTATGCAATACAATCGTAAAGCTAATGGTTGTTTAGAACCGTTGCCAAATAAGCATATTGATACAGGTATGGGTTTTGAACGTTTGTGTATGGTATTACAAGGCGTACAATCTAATTATGATACTGATGTGTTTACACCAATAATTAGAGAGGTTGAAACCATTACTGATAAAGCCTATGGTAAAGATGAAAAGGTAGATGTGGCTATTCGCGTGATTTCAGACCATGTTCGAGCTGTAGCATTTTCAATAGCAGACGGTCAGTTGCCCAGCAATACAGGTGCGGGTTATGTAATTAGAAGAATTCTACGTAGGGCTATTCGTTATAGTTTTACGTTTTTAGACCAAAAGGAACCTTTTATTTATCGTTTAGTTGATATCTTAAGTAAAAAAATGGGCTCAGCGTTTCCCGAATTAAAAGTACAAAAACACCTCATTGAAAATGTGATTAGAGAGGAAGAACACTCTTTTTTAAGAACCTTAGATCAAGGTTTAGTCTTATTAAATCGTATTGTTGAAGAGACAAAAGGCGATACTGTTTCAGGAGAAAAAGCATTCGAATTATATGACACTTATGGGTTTCCCATAGATTTAACGGCTCTTATTTTAAGTGAAAAGGGTTTGAAATTAGACGAAAAGCGTTTTGAAGCAGAACTTCAAAAGCAAAAAAATCGGTCAAGAGCTGCAAGTGAAACATCAACTGAAGACTGGACGGTTTTACTTGAAGATGCCGAACAAGAATTTATTGGATATGATGCGTTACAAGCAGATGTAAAACTTACGAGATATAGAAAAGTAACTTCAAAGAAAGACGGTGATGTCTATCAATTGGTGTTCAATTTAACACCATTTTATCCAGAAGGTGGCGGACAAGTTGGTGATAAAGGGTATTTAGAGGATATTCATGGTGAGGTGGTATATATTGTTGATACTAAAAAGGAAAATAATGTGATTATTCATTTTGCTAAAAGTTTACCCAATCATATCAGCGAAAACTTTAAAGCGGTTGTAGATGCAAAACAGCGATATAGAACAGAGTGCAATCATACAGCAACGCATTTATTACATCAGGCATTACGCGAAATTTTAGGAACTCATGTAGAACAAAAGGGAAGTGCTGTTCACTCAAAACATTTACGATTTGATTTTTCACATTTCTCAAAATTAACGGTTGAAGAATTACGTGACGTTGAAAACTTTGTAAACTCAAGAATTGAAGGTAAATTACCCTTAATCGAAAAGCGAAATATCTCAAAGGAAGATGCTATTGCAGAAGGTGCTATGAGCTTGTTTGGCGAGAAATATGGTGATACGGTTAGGGCTATTCGTTTTGGTCAATCTATTGAGCTATGTGGAGGTACACACGTTAAAAACACCGCCGATATCTGGCATTTTAAGATTGTGTCCGAAGGAGCTGTAGCCTCTGGGATTCGTCGTATTGAAGCGATTACTAACGACGCCGTTAAAGATTTTTATTTTGAAAATAACCGTGCTTATTTTGAAATAAAAAGTTTGCTTAATAATGCTAAAGAACCTGTTAAAGCACTTCAACATTTACAAGAAGAAAATACAAGTCTGAAAAAACAGATTGAAAGTTTACTAAAGGACAAAGCCAAAAACATAAAAAGTGAACTTAAAAGTGAATTAACCGAAATAAATGGTATTCAGTTTTTAGCAAAGAAACTCGATTTAGATACTTCAGGAATGAAGGATTTATGTTTCGAATTAGGAAGTGAATTAAAAAATTTATTCTTACTTTTTGCTTCAGAAAATGACGGAAAAGCGTTACTCACCTGTTATATATCAAAAGAATTAGTAGCAGAAAAAAATCTAAATGCGGGTTTGGTAGTTAGGGAACTAGGTAAATTTATTCAAGGTGGCGGCGGCGGACAACCATTTTTTGCAACGGCAGGTGGTAAAAAACCTGAAGGAATTAATGATGCCTTAGAAAAAGCAAAAGATTATATATTATAAAATTTGCAACTACAAACCCAAATACCAATAGAAAAGCAGTCTCATAATTTAATAGACTACGGTTCTAATGTGTTGTTATTAGGGTCTTGTTTTTCAGATAATATTGGCAAAAAGTTAGACTATTTTAAGTTTCAGAATCTTCAAAATCCGTTTGGTATTTTATTTCATCCAAAGGGTATTGAAAACTTAATATCTCATGCTATTGAAGGAAAAATTTATTCAGAAAATGATATATTTTTTCATAATGAACAGTGGCATTGTTTTGATACGCATTCTAAACTAAGCAATACTTCAAAAGAAAATTTGTTAAATGATTTAAATACAATTATTAAATCAACAAATGAACAAATACGGGCATCTACGCATATTATCATTACATTAGGAACTACATGGATGTATCGTTTTATTGAAACAAACTCGATAGTTGCCAATTGCCATAAAGTTCCGCAAAAACAGTTTCGAAAAGAATTGATGAGCCTTGAAGAAGTGATTCAATCACTTGAAAATATTATAAATCTTGTTAAAAAAGTTAATTCTGAGGCCTCTATTATTTTTACAGTATCTCCAGTGCGGCATTTAAAAGATGGTTTTATTGAGAATGCCCAAAGTAAAGCCCATTTAATTTCTGCAATTCATAAGGTAATAAATAATCAATTGTATTATTTTCCTTCTTATGAACTTATGATGGATGAACTTCGTGATTATCGTTTTTATGAAGAAGATATGATTCATCCAAATAACACGGCTATCAATTATATATGGGATAAATTCATAAAGGGATGGATTTCAGAACAAGCTTTAAAAACTATGGATGAGGTTGATGTTATTCAAAAAGGATTGCTACATAAACCTTTTAATCCAGAGTCAAAAGCACATCAGTTATTTCTGCAAAATTTAGAAACTAAAAAAATAGAACTTCAAAAAAAGTTTCTTTATATCAATTTTTAAAAAAGTAATCTTGTTTTTGAGCCTTTTGTTAAATTTGGAGTGATAGTGTCCTCTCTAAAAAAAAACACTTAATCTTTTTTAATCATATTTTTAACGAAAAATTGATTAAACTACTTTTTATTGAGTTAAATTAACATTGCTATTAATCAGTTCAAATATTAAACACCAGTTGCAAAATCACTTAAATGATTTACAACTGGTGTTTTTTTATTAACCATTTAAGTAAATATTATAAATCAGTGACAATCTTCGAAAGAAATAATCACATTATTTGTTCTGATTCGTTTTATAGTGTTTTTATTTTTTTCAACATAAGAAAGAAAACTAACAAAAAGCAAAACGGAATAATTTGAGATAAATATTAGATAGACTTTTTTAGTCCAATGAAACTGATGTTTTTTCTTTTTATACAACTTCAAGTCTGTGATAACAATTAAAAGACTTAAAATCCTGAAATATTGTTAATTTAGCACATGCGAAAAATTTTATTTGGTGTTTTTATTACGATTGTTATACTGTTCACTTTTAAATATTGTGGAGATAAAAAAACAGACAACATAGTGCTTCAAGAAAGTTCTGAACTTATTCAAGGGCAAATTAAGAATGTTGGAAAGCTTATTGTTACCGAAGGTCATTTTAGCGAAGTGTTTAATTACAGAAATTCAAAGGAGATTTTTGGTGATTATTTTACTTCAGAAAAAAAGGCACTCGTGGTAGTTAATGCAGATGTTACGATATCATATGATTTAAGTAAAATTGAATATTCTGTAGATAAAGTATCAAAAACACTAACTATTATAAGTATTCCAAAAGAAGAAATAAAAATAAATCCAGATTTAGAATATTACGATATAAAATCTGATTTTTTAAACCCTTTTGAAGCCAAAGATTATAACCAGATAAAGAATGCCGTAAAAGCATCACTTATTAAAAAGTTAGACGCGTCTGATTTAAAGTTAAACGCTAAAAACCGATTAATAAGTGAATTGTCGAAATTCTATATTTTAACAAATTCTTTAGGCTGGAAACTTCAATATAACGAAAGTCCAATACGTAATTTTGAGGGACTACAAAAAACTATTAAATTATAGTTTAGCCCTTAAACTGGTCCAACCGCCACCGTTAATGCTTTCAATTCCGTTGTTATTTAAAATGCTAGCAGCATTACCAGAACGCATTCCACTCGCACAGCACGTTATAATAGGTTTGTTTAACTTTTTTATTGTAGTAATTTGTGAATTTATAATCTGTAAAGGAATATTTTTTGAACCAGGAATAGCACCTTGTCTATACTCTTCCTTAGTTCTTACGTCAATAATTACTGCACCTCTTGAAGTAAAGTCATTTATTTTTTCAGTTTTATTTCCTGTTAGAAAATCTAATAATCCCATATGTTTTAAAATTTTACGCAAATTACTTTAATTTTTTTTGAAACGTGTGTAACAAGTGTTACAACCTAAATTTTTATTATCTTCAAACCTTAAAATAGAGAATATATTTTTTTTTACGCATGTTAGGACTAAGAACAACAGTTTATAAAATAGGGGATTTAAAAGCCGCAAAATTGTGGTATTCTAAAGCTTTTGAAACTGAACCATACTTTGACGAACCTTTTTATGTGGGCTTTAACATTAAAGGGTATGAATTAGGTTTATTGCCAGAAGAAAAAGAAAAAGGAGAAAGTGTTATATCATATTGGGGTGTTGATGATATTTTTAAAACCTATGCGCACTTAATTGATTTAGGCGCTGAATCCCACGAAGCACCAAATAATGTTGGCGGAGAATTAATGGTTGCTTCAGTTTATGATCCATGGCAGAATATTATAGGTATTATTTATAATCCACACTTTAAATTAGATAATGAATAAAGAGCTACTTACACAAGTTCATGAACGTATAAAGCCTTATATTCATAGAACACCAATATTAACTTCAGAGCTTTTAAATGAAATGACTCAAGCAAAGGTGTATTTCAAATGCGAGAATTTTCAAAAAATGGGTGCTTTTAAAATACGTGGTGCTACTAATGCTATTTTAAGTTTGTCTGATGAAGGACGACGTAAAGGTGTTGTCACGCATTCTTCTGGGAATTTTGCTCAGGCCTTATCTTTGGCAGCAAAAAAAATAGGTATTAAAGCTTATATTGTCATGCCTAAAAATGCACCACAAGTTAAAAAAAATGCAGTTAAAACCTATTTAGGCAACATCATAGAATGTGATTCAACTCCTATAGCACGAGAAGAAATGGCGGAAAAAGTTCAGAAGGAAACAGGCGCCACATTTATTCATCCTTCGAATGATGATCAGGTGATTTACGGTCAAGGTACTGCAGCAATTGAATTGTTTGAAGAGTATCCAGATTTAGATTATGTATTTTCTCCTGTTGGTGGTGGCGGTTTAATTGCTGGTACTGCTTTAGCAGCGAACTATTTCTCAAAGTATTGTAAAGTTATTGGCGGTGAACCTAAAAATGCTGATGATGCTTATCGGTCTTTGTTAAGCGGCAATATTGAATTTAATGAGCAAGTTAATACGATTGCAGATGGTTTAAGAACTTTTTTAGGAGATAGAAATTTTCCAATTATTAAAAAGTATGTTGAAAAAATAATTAGAGTAGAAGAGGAAGATATTATTCGAGCTATGAAATTTATCTGGGAACGCATGAAGATTGTTGTTGAACCTTCTAGTGCTGTGGCCTTTGCGGCATTATTAAAAAACAAAGAAGATTTTAAAAATAAAAGTATTGGTATTATTCTTTCAGGCGGAAATGTTGATTTGTCAAACCTGCCATTTTGATGAATTTATTATTAAGTTTGAATAAAATATGATTTATCGTTTTAATAAAAAAATATGCAGCCTTACGTAACACTTAACATAGAAAATAAAGTTGGTTACATTGAGTTTTTTCATCCTAATAGAAACTCTATGCCAAGTGATTTGTTGTCACGTTTACAACAAACTATTTTTGATGCAGGAACTAATGACGATGTAAAAGTTATTGTTTTAAAAAGCGGAGGCGATAGAACATTTTGTGCTGGTGCTAGTTTTAATGAGCTTATAGCTATTAATGATGAAGAAACCGGTAAATATTTTTTTCTTGGTTTTGCCAAGGTTATAAACGCTATGCGTGAATGCCCTAAACTTATTATTGGTCGTATTCAAGGAAAAACGGTTGGTGGTGGTGTTGGTTTAGCGGCTGCCACAGATTATTGCTTAGCAACGCATTACGCCTCCATAAGATTAAGTGAGTTAAGTATTGGTATTGGTCCTTTTGTTATTGAACCTGTTGT
This sequence comes from Yeosuana sp., assembly GCF_057126245.1. Taxonomy (NCBI): domain Bacteria; kingdom Pseudomonadati; phylum Bacteroidota; class Flavobacteriia; order Flavobacteriales; family Flavobacteriaceae; genus Yeosuana; species Yeosuana sp. The sequence continues at coordinate 45,598 of NZ_DBNGMQ010000090.1, forward strand.
TTCAAGAAAAATGGGTAAAACAGCCATGTCTCAAATGACTATCGATGCAGAAACATTTTTTTCTACAGATTTCGCAAAGGATAAAGGCTTATATGCCGAAGTTTTTGAAACCACAGTAGCATTGGATGCAGCTGTAAAAGGTCTTGCTGAAAGATTAGCAGGCTATAATCCTGAAGTTTTAAAAGAAATCAAAACTGTTTTTTGGGAAAATACTGCGCATTGGGATAAGTTACTTGAAAAGCGAGCCCAAATTAGTGGTAAATTCGTATTAAGCAAGTTTACAAAAGAAACTTTAAAACGTTTCAGGGAATAATTTAAACTTTAATAGGTTTTTTAATAATTGATAAACCATCATCAATTAATTTTCCAACGTCTGGTCGATTTTGTTTAATGGTTTCTAAATGTTTTAAAATACTATTACACAGATTTTTTTCATTTCCTATATAAGCTAATTCATAAATTTCTACAGGTAATAACCAATCGGTAGGATGTTTATCAATTAACTGTTCTAAAACTTTTGTTCTTGAGATGGTCTTGTTTTTTTCTTCTCTATAGTCCCTAATTTGCTGATACAAGCCTTCTAATTCTAATTGTTTTTTAGACTTTTTTATATGAATGGTTTTAGAAGTTGGGATATGCGTAATCAAGTTAAAACTATTTAAATCGGCTGGTCCAGAAAAGGCTGAAACAACTTGTTTTCCAACTGCCATATCATAAATTCCCCATTCAGGTTTAAACAAAACAGTATCATGATGTTTAACCGTGCAGTTTTTAAAACTGATAAGTATTATTTTTCCTTGTAAGTTACGCTTTCCTGTAATAATTTCGCCAGTAACCGTTAAACCTCCTTCAAACTCTAAGGTCACTGTTTTTTCTTCATAAATGTTATAAGCACTTAAATCGCGCGGACTCATATCTTCAATCGCTATATTGATACCTTTAAGTTTTCCTATAGGAGAGCCAAAACCATTTTTATGGTTTTTAGTGCCATGTCCAACAAGTTCTTTTTCTCTGTATGACAAGGCAGTTTCTCCATTAGTTTGAATATATATGAGGTTTCCATTAGTTTCAATAATTTCGCTAAAAATGCCAGAAATTTGAATACCCGTGCTTAGTTCAACTGTTCCTAATGCTTGTGAATTAATTAATTTTTTCACACCAGAAAGTCTACCCTTACGCAATGCCATGGTATTAGCAAATTCTTCTAAGACTAAACTTAAATGGGCAAAATCTGGGGTTACATAAAGTTGAGGTTGTGGCTTTGTAATATCAAAATCTTTATAGGTTGCTTCAATGGTGTAAGGGATTTTTTCAACCTTATTTGTCATGCACCAAGCACTTTCTCCAATAGATGACAATAAACCAGCACCATATATTTTTGGGTTTTCTATTGTTCCTATCAGTCCATACTCAACAGTCCACCAATGAAGGTTTCTAATAAGAGCCATTTCACTAGGTTCACCCATGTTTAGTTGTAATGTCTCAACTTTTTTTTCCGCAGAAGCGATATCGTCTTTATTAGAGTTTGGAGCTTCTTTAATAATAGATAAATGTCTTACGGCTTCATACAACTCATAATCTTTAGCTGAAGAAATGGCTTTACAGCCTATTTCGCCAAACCTGCGCAAATATTCAGCATATTCTGGATTGGCAATAATGGGTGCATGCCCAGCGCCCTCATGAATAATATCGGGTGCAGGTGTATATTCAATATGTTCTAATTGTCTGATGTCACTGGCTATAACCAATACGTTATAGGCCTGAAATTCCATAAATGCATTGGGAGGAATAAAACCGTCTACTGCAACCGCAGCCCAACCAATATCTTTTAAAATACGATTCATACCGTACATATTTGGAATGCTATCTATTGAAATCCCTGTTTTTTTTAAACCATCTAAATAAGACTGATGCGCAACGCTACTTAAAAAATCTACATTTTTTCGCATCACATAACGCCAAACGGCTTGGTTAATAGCGGAATAGTCTTGGTAATTTTGAGGTTTTATAAACTGCCTCAAATGCTTGGGTAAGCGATTTAATATGTCGTTCGATTCTATAGAGTTATCCATATTTTTTATTGGTGGTTTTAGTAAAAATACAAATAAAGTATAATAATTTGAAGCGCAAGATGTTAAATAAAAAAGCGACCCCATAGAGTCGCTTTTTTAAGTTTTATTTGGATAATCCAGGTGGATATTTTTCCATTATTGAAGATACAAACTCTTTAATACGTTCTTCTTTTTTCTCCATGTTTCTGCTTAAATAGCCAGTACCCATTCCTTGCCAAACCAATTCTTTCTTTTTAGCATCGATAAGGTCTACAAACAGTGTTCCCTCTGTTGATGTTGAAACGGTAGGTTGTTGGTTCCAACCCCAGCCCCAACCAGGGCCATATCCTCCCCATGGACCAAAACCGCCCCATCCCCATGCGCCCATGCCCCACGCATTGTTGTAAACATCAACACGTTGGTTGGACTTAGTGAAAAGGCTTACCAGTAAATCTGGTGTTTCAGATTTTGTAAATCCTTTTGCTAAAAGTTCTGATTCAATAGCGCGTAAAATTCTACGCTTATCTAAATCGTTAATTTCAGCTTTGTCTATTCCTGTTTTAAAGAAAGCAAAGGTTTTGTAATTTTCAAAATTTGCATTTTTATCATAATCTGCAGCAACTCTTACTGAGCTACAGGAGGTTAAAACTATAAGCAATGCTAAAAAAGAGAGTGTTTTTATTAATTTTTTCATAGCTATATAAATTAGTTTATTTGTCAAATTATCATCAATAATCATACCAAGGCTAGTCGTATATATTGGTTTATGTTCTGTTTTATAAGTTGTTAGTTTTTTTGTTAAACCCATAAGGGCAGTGTCTGCAACCACTCTCACAACAATAACCTCTTTTTAAAAGATATTGTTCTGTAAAACACCTATAACCTTCAGGTGTTAAATAGTAATCTCCTTCTTCAATGGGAATAATTTTCTTCATATTATTACAAAGATAATGTAAATTGGATTGATTTTTAAATGCTAACGGTTATGATTTCATGTTCTAAATATCTAGTTCCAAAAGGGTATGAAGGTATCGCTATCTTTCCTTTTATATTTGTAAGAGATCTGCATTTTAAAAAAGATAAGGTTTTAATAAACCATGAAAGAATTCATTTAAAACAGCAGGTAGAGTTACTAATTGTTCCATTTTTTATATGGTATGGTGTTGAATATTTAATTGGATTATTATATTATAAGAATCGGCATTTGGCCTATAAAAATATTTCTTTTGAACGAGAAGCATTTTTTAATGAGTCCAATGCAAAGTATCTTAATGAAAGGGATATTTGGAAATTTTTAAAGTATCTTCGTGGCCATGGTTTTTCAATTAAATAAAAGTATAAATCAACCCATTTTGTTGCCTAGAGATTATGGTGTTGAATTATTTTTAAAGCGTGAAGACAAGATTCATCCATTCATTTCTGGCAATAAATACAGAAAATTAAAATACAATATTCTAGAAGCTAAAAAGTTGGACTTTAAAACATTGCTCACATTTGGAGGGGCGTTTTCAAACCATATAGCGGCAGTTGCATATGCAGGTAAAGAATTTGGTCTTAATACCATTGGTGTTATTAGAGGTAACGAACTTAGAGATAAGATTCAGGATAATCCAACGTTATTATTTGCAGAGTCTTGTGGAATGCAGTTTAAGTTTATAACTAGAGAATTTTATAGAGAAAAGTATAAACCTTCTTTTATTAAAAAATTACAGGAAGAATTTCTTGAATTTTATTTGGTTCCTGAAGGAGGAACTAATGCCTTAGCTATAAGAGGTACGGAGGAAATATTAGCAAAAGAAGATAAGGTTTTTAATTTTGTATGCACAGCTGTTGGAACTGGTGGTACTATTGCAGGTATTATTAATAGTTCTTATGTTAGTCAACAAATTTTAGGATTTCCTGTCTTAAAAGGTTCTTTTTTAAAAGAAGATATTAGTAAATTTGTAGACAATAAAAATTGGAATATTATTACAGATTACCATTTTGGTGGTTATGCTAAAATTAATATAGAATTAATTGAATTTATAAATCAATTTAAAATAGACAATAAAATACAACTTGATCCTGTTTATACAGGAAAAATGATGTACGGGATTTATGATCTAATTGAAAAAGGATATTTTCCTGAAGGCTCAAAAATTCTTGCAGTTCATACAGGAGGATTACAAGGAATATTAGGAATGAATATGGTTTTAAAACAAAAAAAAATGCCATTAATTGATTATTAAAATGAAGAAAATAGTAGTGCTGTTGTTTTTAGGAGCTTTTGTATTTAGCTGTGGTTCGAGGAAAAGCAGTTCAAGTAAACGCACATCAAAAACAACAATAGAGAAGGTTGTAACAGTGGAAAATGGCGATAATGATTCCGATTATATAAGTATTAAAATTAATTCTACTCCAGAATATATAGATGTTTTTAGTGCCATTGCTCAAAATGAAATGCATTTATATGGAATTCCTGCAAGTATAACATTAGCGCAAGGAATACTTGAGTCTAATTCTGGAAGAGGTCGTCTTTCATTAGAAGCCAATAATCATTTTGGAATAAAATGTCATGATTGGACTGGCGCAAGAATTTACCATGATGATGATAAATCACAAGAATGTTTCAGAAAATATAAGAATGCAAAATATTCATACAGAGATCATTCTTTGTTTTTGTCAACTCGCAGTCGTTATTCTAAGCTATTTGATTTAGATAAAGATGATTATAAACGATGGGCAAAAGAATTAAAAGCAGCCGGTTATGCAACAGATAGAAAATATCCTGATAAGTTAATTAGTTTGATTGAACGTTATGAGTTGTATAAATTTGATAGAGACATATTAAAAGACGATAAAACCTATAATATTAAAGAAGACAACACGGCTAAAACATATGTCGTAGTTAAAGGAGATACGTTGTATTCTATTTCAAGAAAATATAAATTGACAGTTGAAGAGCTTAAAAATTTAAACAGATTAACAGGAATAGAAATAAACATAGGACAAGAACTGGTTGTAAGTTCTAATTAAATAAATTAAGATAGTTTATGAATTATAAACGTAGTAGTGACTTATTTGCACAAGCTGAAAAAGTGATTCCGGGTGGTGTGAATTCACCAGTGAGAGCTTTTAAAGCAGTAGGCGGAACGCCTATTTTTGTAAAAGAAGCCAAAGGCGCTTATTTATACGATGAAGATGGTAATAAGTTGATAGATTATATCAATTCATGGGGGCCAATGATTTTAGGACATGCCTATGAACCTGTGGTTAATGCCGTTGTAGAAAAAGCAAAAAAAGGAACGTCTTTTGGTATGCCTACGGAAATTGAAACTCAAATTGCAGAGCTAGCTGTATCTATGGTACCAAATATTGACAAAATTCGTTTTGTTAATTCAGGAACAGAAGCTTGTATGAGTGCTATCAGACTAGCTAGAGGTTTTACTGGAAAAGATAAAATTGTAAAGTTTGCTGGTTGTTACCATGGGCATAGTGATTCTTTTTTAATTCAAGCAGGAAGTGGCGCCGTTACTTTTGGTTCACCTAATAGTCCGGGAGTTACAGAGGGAACAGCTAAGGATACCTTACTAGCAACCTATAATAATATTGATAATGTGAAAGAACTTTTAGATGCTAATAAGGGTGAAATAGCTTGTGTTATTATTGAGCCAGTAGCAGGAAATATGGGTTGCATACCGCCAAAAGAAGGTTTTTTACAAGCGCTAAGATTACTTTGTAACGAACATGATATTTTGCTCATCTTTGATGAGGTTATGACGGGTTTTAGATTAGCAAAAGGAGGCGCTCAAGAACTTTTTAATATCAGTGCAGATATCGTGTGTTTTGGAAAAGTTATTGGAGGTGGTTTGCCGGTTGGAGCCTTTGCTGCTAGGGAAGAAATTATGAATCATTTGGCTCCCTTAGGGCCCGTATATCAAGCAGGAACTTTAAGTGGGAATCCATTAGCTATGGCAGCAGGTTTAGCTATGCTAGAAACATTAAATAACGATTCGGAGATTTTTAAAAGACTGGCCGAAAAAACTGCCTATTTACATGAAGGTTTTACTAAAGTATTAAATGAGAATAATATTGTTCATACCATTAACAGAGTAGGATCTATGATTTCTATTCATTTTGCAGAAGATGAGGTTGTTGATTTCGAAACATCGGCAAAAGGTAATAATGAAAGCTTTAAAAAATTCTTTCATGGGATGTTAAATGAGGGCATTTATATAGCGCCTAGTGCTTTTGAAACTTGGTTTATTACCGATGCATTAACTTATAAAGATTTAGATGCCACCATTGAAGCTGTTAAAAAAGTAACAAGCACATTGTTGTAATGTTAAAAAAAAAAGCCTTTCCAAATACGGAAAGGCTTTAAACTAAACTAAAATCAATCAACAAACTATATATCTAACTAACATGTTTGTTTTTTATTTGCCGAGACGCTGACCTTGTTTTTGGCCTTTTCGTTTTGGCATTCTTTCGTTTTTATTTTTCATACGCTCTTGAGATTTCTCCCATTTATCATATTGTTCGTCATTTAAAATCTTTTTCATTTTTGCTTTCATCTCAATCTGGTTGTCTAAACGTTCATTCATCCTTTTAAGACGTTCCTCTTTTGAAGGTTTTTGCATGTCACCATTTTCTTTCTGAGCTTTAAAAGCTTCCATCTTAGCTTTTCTTGATTTAGCATTTTCAACATTTAATTTTTTAATCTCTTTTTGTTGAGATTCATTTAAATCTAAATGTAAAGTCATTTTTTTTGTTTGTAATGTTGCTATTTCGTCTGGAGTCATGTCGCTAAACCGTTCCATTTTTTCACCACGTTCTTTATTAGCACGTTGCTTTTGTTGCGCATTTACCTGGTTAACTATTAATAAAAGAGCTATAAAAACTATTTTTTTCATAATGTATTTATTTAAGTGTTTATTGCCTTTAGGACTTTATATTTCTGAAAAGGTTTAATGGTGTGATAAATTTTAACTTTGGTTTAACATAAATATGAATGTTTATGAAATTCAAAACATAAACTTTGTTGTACTAAATAATTAGGTAATCAAGTGACTTTTATCTTAAAAAATTAACACTTGTTCAAGTAAGTCTTAAGGAAGATATAAAATTTTGGAATTTGATGTTAAACATTTCTAAATTATAGATCTTGTTAGGTCAATTTTATGTGTCTTTGCATAAGAAATCAAAGTCATAGCCCTTTTTTTAGAAAGTTTAAAAGGATTTAAGTTTAGATTTTTAAGTTAGTTTAGTTAAATTGGTTAGTTATAAAAAGCCAGCAATTATAAATTGCTGGCTTTTTAATTTTTGAATACGTTACATTTATTCATTTATATCTTCTTTAAGACTATTTTCAATCTTTCTTTCTACTTTATTTGTTTTTTCAACAGAATTAAAATCAACTTGAGAAAAATCAACGTCTAGCATTTTGGCATAGAACAAGTCAAAAGCAATATAGGAGGCTAAATATTTATCACTAAATGCTAATCTAAAATTTGATGCTAAAGGAGCGCCAAATAATTCGGGACTCATGCTATTAGTTGATAATAAGGCATTAAATGTTGTTTTTAAATTTAGATCAGAAATGTTTTTAGAGATGCAACTAATTAAACTACTATTATAATTTAAATGGCTTTTGCTATTGTTTAAATCCCACAAATTAGAATCCTCTTTTAGTGCTTGAAATACTTTATAGCTATGCTCAGAAACTAAGTCCTTGAAGGGTATTCTATTGTAAGTAGATAGTCTGAGAAATTGTGAATAAGCGGATTGAGTATTTAGTCTGCCTTTTCCAAAGTAATTAGTAATATCTTCTTCAAAGCTATAAAGGGCTTCGTTATATAGTTTTATGTTGATATTTTCACATGCTAACGTTGAAGGCTTATCTGAAAATTTAAAATCAGTAAATGATTTTTCTTTTTTACAACTAGAAATAGTAAAGAGAAGTAGTAAAGTAATAAGGTGAATTTTTGTTTTCATTTTAAATTTCTTTTTTTAATCGTTCTTGTTCTAATGTTTCAGTTAATCGTTTTCCTATAATAGGTTCAATTAAAGTTTTCCTCTGATTAGTTTTTACAAAAGGATAAAGTTCTAATTCATGTTTCATAGTATCATTTGGGTTAGGATGTTTATTGCTTCCTAATATAATTTTTTTTCCTTGGTCAAAATATTTTTGCTCGGCATGAGCACTTTCTTTTATTTTTCGCTGTATGGTGCCTTCTTTTAATTGTTTAAGAAAACCTCCATGAGCTTCAATATTTTTAAATAATTCTAAGGCCTTTTCTGATAATTGATTCGTTAAGCTTTCTATGTAGTACGAACCGTCACAAGGATTATCTACTTTCGAAAAATAACTTTCATGTTTTAAAATCAATAATTGATTCCGTGAAATTCTTTCACTAAACTTATTATTTTTATGATATATGGCATCATATGGCAAATTATTAACTGTATTCGATCCACCTAAAACAGCGCTCATACATTCTGTTGTGGTTCTTAACAAATTTGTATTATAATCATATAAGGTTTTATTGCGTTTTGTAGGTTCTGTAATTATAAAGCATGAGTTGTTAAATCCATATTCTGAGGCTAATGTGCTCCAAAGAATTCTTAGTGCTCTTAGTTTTGCTATTTCAAAAAAGTAATTAGTTCCAACAGCAACATTAAAAACAACTTTTAATTTTTCTTTTGTGTCTTCTTTTAGTTTAGAATCAAAATAATTTAGGTATTCATTTGCATGAGATAATCCGTAGGCTAATTGTTGTAGCATGCTTGCTCCTGCATTTTGATATAAAGATGTATTTATACTTACAGTATTTAATGTGTTAACAGCACTTTCAAATTTTAAATGATCATCTGTAATATTACTAAACCAATTTCCACTTTTAGCTAGATTTCCTATGATGTCATTATGAATATAAAGGGTTTCTTTATTTTGAATTTTAGAAAATTGCTGAATATAGGTTTCTGAAAGAAATTGGAATTCAAAATGGATAGGTGTTAATGAAATATCTATATTTTCAAGAAGTGTTTGTATTGAAACGGTATCATCAGGAATAATAAATTTTATGGTGTCAGTTCCTTTTTTGATAACATCAAGTGCCTTTTTATTAGATTTCTCAACATTATTCACATAAATGGATTGACAAATATTCCATTGTGAAGTTTTGGTATTAGAAAAAGTTATTACATCTTTTAAATCTTCAGAATTATAAAACGGCTTTACACTTATGGCTTCACTCGTTTTCCATATTAATAAATCGTTGTAGTCCGCGCCTTTTAAGTCAAATTGTATTTTTTGTTTCCACTGCTTTGAAGTAACAGCATCAAATTCATCGAATAATAACTTACTCATTATTACTAGTTTTTAAGCTGTCTTCATATTCAATAATGAATATCTCTTCATTATCACGTTTCATGTAATATTCTTCACGCGCAAATTTTTCTACACCGTCTTCTGTACTTAATTTTTTTATCGCTTTTTTGTCTTTCTCAATTTCTTTTTGGTAATATTCCTTTTCAGTTTCTAGAGCATCAATATCTGAATTTAATTCATGATGGATCAGGTAAGAATTAGCATCAAAAAAAAGCATCCAAATAATAAAAACAACTAAAATGAGTAGAAACACATTTTTGAAGGGTTTTAGAAATTTTGATTTTCTCTTTAAAATTGACATTTATAATTTTTGAGTTATAATTGATTTAACTATATCTATGGCTACGTGGTTATGTTTATTGTTGGGTATAATCATATCGGCATATTCCTTCATTGGTTCAATAAACTGCATATGCATTGGTTTTAAGGTGTTTTGGTAGCGTGATAATACTTCTTCAATATCTCTGCCTCGTTCTGTAATATCACGTTTTAAACGCCTTATTAAACGTTCATCAGTATCAGCATGTACAAAGAGTTTTATATCAAACATGTCTCTCAATTCAGGATTTGTAAAAATTAAAATCCCTTCAACAATCATAACTTTTCTTGGATGTGTTAAAACTGTATCTCCAGTTCTATTGTGTTTTACAAACGAGTAAACAGGTTGGGGTATCGGTATGTTTCTCTTTAAACAGTCTAAATGTTCAACGAGAAGCGTGAAATCTATAGATCTTGGATGATCAAAATTAACCTTGATACGTTCCTCATAACTTAAATGTGAGGTGTCTTTATAATAAGAATCTTGCGAAATAACACCAACTTCTCCTTCTGGAAGTTCATCAATAATTTTGTTTACAACTGTTGTCTTTCCACACCCTGTACCGCCTGCAATTCCTATTATAAGCATGATTTTTTGTTTAAAAAACGTTTACAAAGTTAGTTAAATGTTAAACCATTTAAGCGTAATATATCTATTTTTTAATATTAGAAACTTCTTCTTCTGTAACCATTTTGTCATTTTTATTTCCCCAACTATTTGTGATGTAATTCATGACATCGGCTACTTCATCATCGCTTAAACCTAGAGGAGCCATATAGCCATTGTATGTTTTTCCATTAACAACTATTTCCTTTTGTTGTCCATACTTAATACCACTAATACTCGCTTCTCGGTTTTTTAAAAGGTAATCTGATTTTGCTAATGGAGGATATACATTTTCGACACCTTCTCCATTAGGTAAATGACAGGACACACAAAAATCGGCATAAATGTCACTACCCCGTTTTATGCTTTCTTTTAAAAGGTCTATTTGTTGGTAATTGTCTTTATCAGCGTTTAATAAAGGTAAAGATGTAATTACAAAAAAGTAGGTTGCGAATAAGTTCATATTTTTATTTTTCAATAATTTTAAATATTCCTTTACCTTCTACAGCAAAATAGATGTAACCATCAGGTCCTTGCATGACGTTTCTAACACGACCTATTTTTTCAAATAATTTTTCTCGTTTGATAACTTTATTATTTTCTAAAACGAGTCGTTCGAGGTATTCAAATTTTAATGATCCAACTAATACGCTTCCTTCCCATTCTGGATATTTATCAGATGAAACAAAAGCCATGCCACTTGGTGCGATAGAAGGCACCCAATAAAATAGGGGCTGCTCCATACCTTCTTTTTCTGTGATATCTGTAAACGGTGTTCCGCTATAATTAATACCGTATGAAATAACGGGCCATCCATAATTTTTTCCTTTTTCAATGATATTGATTTCATCACCACCTCGTGGACCGTGTTCATTAACCCAAATAGCTCCCGTTGACGGGTTTTTGACCATGCCTTGAGGGTTTCTGTGCCCGTAACTAAAAATAGCAGTTTTGGCATTTTCTGTTCCAACAAAAGGATTGTCAGAAGGAATACTACCATCATCATTTAATCTGTAAATTTTACCGCAATCTCTGGTGATATCTTGTGGGTTTACATCACGTTCTCCTCGCTCACCAATAGAAAAATATAAGTAGCCATCATTATCAAATTCTATACGAGAACCAAAATGTTGTCCCTTTTTGGTGTTTGGACTGGCTTTGTAAAGTAATTGTTTTTCAACTAGAGAATTACCAATTAGCTTAGCTCTCATTAAAGCGGTATTACCACCTTCGCTATCGCCTTCGGCTGAACTAAAAGTTATGTAAATCCACCCATTAGTTTCATAATCTGGATGAATTTCTATGTCTAATAATCCACCTTGACCACGGACATATACTTCTGGAACACCATTAATGGCTGTTTTTTCACCATCTTTAAAATGAATTATTTCTCCAGTTTTTTCAGTAATCAACATGCTACCATCTGGTAAAAAAACCATTCCCCAAGGGATGTTTAAATCAGGGACCACTAATTCTGTCGTATAATTAATATTTACTGGGTCTATTGCTTTTACTTCAGAATCTGCTTGTTGTGCACAAGCACTAAAAGCAATAAAAGTAAAAATAAGTAATGTATGAATGTGCCTCATGTTGTTTTTGCTTTTAATATACATTAAAAAATATAGTTTAAATTAATTCCGGTGAAATAATTTAAAGGGTTTCCAGGATAGTAGTAACGTGGTGCACTACCACCAAAACCTGATGCATTTATCAAGATTTGAGATGCATATTGCACATCAAATATATTATTTAAGCCTAAGAATATATTTAATTTTAGCTTTTTATTAAGATTTGTTTCAAAACCAATTTTTAAGTTAGTTATATTGTAGTTATCTGAAAATAAACTATTGCTATCTGTAATAGGTATTTTTCCTACGTATTGAAAATTAATATTACCATAAATTCCAAAATCAGTATTAAGATCAATTCCAGCATTAAATATATCTGATGGAACACCCGTTAAATCATTTCCAGAAAAATCGTTAGTGTCATCAATAAATTCCTTGAAGATGAAATTATTAAGCGTATAGTTTATAAAGGAACTAACAGTTATGTTTTTATTTTTGAGCCAATTATAAGTTACCGCCAATTCTAAACCATCATGACGCGTTTTACCTGCATTAATCCCAATAAATTCGTCTTGAGCTGTTCTTCTTGAAACTAATAGATTTCTCATAGCTAAACGATATATTGATACATTAAACTGTAGTTTGTTATTTAAAGCTTTACCTCGACTTCCAATTTCAAAATTCCAACCTGTTTCTGGTTTTAAGTTTGTGTTTATTTGTCCGTCTGGTAACAAAGTTTCATTCAGTGATATAGGAGAGAAGCCATGGCTTACGCTTCCAAAAACACTAAAATTTTCTGAAATCAAATGTGATAATCCAAATTTTGGAGATACGATATTTTTAAATTTAAAACTACCCGATTGATTCGGATCAGTATCTGAAACCGGGAAGATATCTTCTAACGTATAGGCTGTTTTATTTAAATTTAAGCCTATTGAAAGGGTTGTTTTTTCTGAAAACTCATAATTGGTTTCAAAAAAAACGTTGTAGTAATGTCGTTTCTCTTTAAAGTTTGATAACCTATCACCTTCAACGCTTCCTGTACCCATGGGAAAATTTTCATATAAATTTTCAAAAGTTCCGTATTTATAGGTATCGCTAAATAGTTCCCCACCAAATGTCCAATTCATATTTTTATTGAATAGCTTCAGGTTTCCTAAAAGCCTACTTCTAAAACCTAAAGCTAAGGTGTTTTCCTTTAAAATATTGAACGGTCTGGGTTCGTAAGCATCTCTAAACGATGTAAAAATACTTGTAACTTGTTTTAAATTACGGGTGTAATCATGATTCCAGGATAAACCAAAAACACCTCTTTTAGAATCTTCAAAACCTTTAGATTGTTTCCAGGTAAATGCAGCAGATTCAGGGGTGTTTAAATAGGTGTTTTTATCAATAGAACTAGGTATAAAAGCTTTTAAATCAACATAACTTCCTAAAACGGTTAATTCATCTTTAGTAGTTAAAAAATGATTTGAAACTAAAGTAAAAGTTTCTCTAGTATATTCATTGTTTTCTCTATAGCTATCGCTATTTGTGTTACTATATATCGCTCTATAACTGTTTTTTGTTGTTCCATGATTTACGTTCAAGATGCCTTTTATTAAACCGAAAGAGCCTATAGATAATTCAGAGTTAACACTAGAGTTATTCAAGTAAGCATTTTGAGGTATTAAGTGAATTGTTCCGCCTAAACCCGCACCGTAAACACTTGAAGCTGCTCCTTTAATAATTTCAAAACGCGATATAGAAGCAAGTTCAAAATCCTCAATAGTGGTTTCGCCACTGCCATTGGTTAAAGGAATATCTCTAAAATAAGCTCTTATTTTTGAAGTTCCAAAAAGATTTCTAGAGCCAATACCTCTAATGGTCAAGCGGTTTGTGTTAAGTGAACCACTTTGCATAAAAACTCCAGGTGTTCTATTTAAAATTGGTGCAAAATCTGTGTTGTTCGAGCGTTCTATGTCTTCAGAAGAAATAATGCTAATGGTAGCTGTTGCTTTTTTTAGTTTTTTAGGGATGTGATTTGCATTAATAACAATTTCATTTAATTCAGAAGGATTGATGCTAAGTTGAATAATGTAATATTGATTTGCTTTTAGTTCTATAGTTTTTTCAATGTAGCCTTCTTTTTTAAATGTGTAAAAACCTAGATTAGAAAGCTCAAAAGTACCGTCAAACTTTGAAGTTATAACCTTTTTATTCTCAGGGTTAATTATTTGAGTAAAGCCTAGTGAAATGCCATTTTCATTATCCAATATTTTACCTTTAATGCTAGTTTGCCCAAAACTAAAATAGTTAGTGCCTATGATAAAAAAAGTAAGAAGTATTTTTTTAATAAAATACATTTAAAATGATTAAAAATTGAAAGGTGCTAAATTATGATATTTAATTAAGAGATTTTTTTTAGAATTGTAATTGTGAAATGAATAAAAAAAGTATATTTGCATCCCGTTACAGATAACCAAAATTCGGGGTGTAGCGTAGCCCGGTTATCGCGCCGCGTTTGGGACGCGGAGGTCGCAGGTTCGAATCCTGCCACCCCGACAA